>NZ_RZRQ01000143.1:0-14728 GCF_003997785.1 Mesorhizobium sp. M7D.F.Ca.US.004.01.2.1
GGTGTAGGGGTTGTCGAGCGGCCCGGTCTCGAAGCGGAATTCGTCGACGCCCAACTTCTGGTGGTCGAGGGAAAACTTGCCGTTCAGCCGAAAGCCCGGATCGGGCTTGCCGGCCGAGACCTTCACCGTCTCGCCATCGGTGCCGCGCAGCTCGGCGCTGTTCTTGTCGGCACCGGAGATCTTGAACTGGCCGGAGTAGACGGCGGCCCCATTGACGATGCCCGCATTGCCGTCGGTCTCGATGACCAGCGGATAGGCGTCCGGATCGGCTTTCAGCCGCAGCCGCATCTGCCCGGTGCCTTCGGCCTTGCCCGTGGACGCCGCGATCGTGGCGCGCAACCCGTCCAGCCGCAGCGTGCCGTCCATGCGCCACGGGCCGGCCAGGGACTTGGCCGAGATGGTCGAATTGATCTCGGAAAACAGGTGGCTGCGGCCGCCGGCGGCATGGCGCAGTTCGATCTGCCCTTCCGTCACCGTCAGCTTCTCGATCGAGATCTGGTTGAGGTCGAAGGGCGAGGACGGCCGCATCGCCCAGTCGACCGTGCCGTCATTGGCAATATCGATGGTCGCTTTCGGCCGCACCAGTCGCATGTCGAAGATCAGCACTTCGCCACGCAGGAAGGGCGCCAGTTCCGCATCCATCGAAAACGTTTCGACGGTCATGGCTGGCTGGCCATTGGGGCCGCCGGCAACGGCAACATTCGAGAAGGTCACCGAGGGGAACGGCAGCAGCCTTGCCGTGGCGTCGCCCTGCACGGTCACCTTGCGGCCGAGAATGGCGCTCGCCTCGCGCTCGAATTCGGCGCGGTAGCCGGTCCAGTCGACAAAATACGGCACCACCAGCGCCGCACACAGCACCAGCACAAAAAGACCACCGAAGATCACGAACAGGCGTGCGAGCATCAGCTCCGAACGGGTTGATTGAAATTCAGCCGCACTCTACCCGCATCCGCGTGTCGATAAAGAGGCAATTCATCCAGTGTTGCGCGATCCCTGATGATCTGAAACAAATCCTCGCAAAGCGGAGAATTCGGATGTCTGGGAAGAACTGGGATCGCGTGCCGATCGATGCGCAAAGTATCGACGCTCCGCTGTCGCTTTCGGCGGTCTTTCTTGTCGTCACCGTCGCCAGCGAGCAGAGTGCGCTCGCAAAGGTCGCGTCGGTGCTCGGCGAACTCGACGACCTGGTCAAAAATGTCGGGTTCCGCGACCTTGGCGGCCGCCTGTCGTGCATCGCCAGCATCGGCCACGATCTCTGGGACCGTCTCAGTCCCGGCCGGCGGCCGCTGGAGCTAAAACCGTTCGCGCCGATCAAAGGCGCGGTCCATTCGGCGCCGTCGACGCCGGGCGACCTTCTCTTCCACATCCGCTCAGAACGCCCCGACATGTGCTTCGAGTTCGAGCGCATCCTGCTCGACAGGCTCGGTTCCGGCGTCACTGTTGTCGACGAAGTGACGGGCTTTCGCTATTTCGATGCCCGTGACCTACTCGGTTTTGTCGACGGCACCGCCAACCCGACCGGCCTCGATTTGCCCGCCTCGGCGCTCATCGGCGATGAAGATGCCGACTTCGCCGGCGGCAGCTATGTCGTCGTCCAGAAATATCTGCACGACATGCAGGCCTGGGCGCGCATTCCGACGCCCGAGCAGGAAGCGATCATCGGCCGCACCAAGATCGACAACATCGAAATCGACGATGACGACGCGCCACGCAAATCGCACAAGTCGCTGGCCACCATCGAGGATGCCGACGGCAACGAGTACGACATATTGCGCGACAACATGCCGTTCGGCAGGCCCGGACAGAACGAGTTCGGCACCTACTTCATCGGCTATTCCAGATATCTTTGGGTCACCGAAAAAATGCTGCAGCGCATGTATATCGGCGACCCGCCGGGCGCCTACGACCGGCTGCTCGATTTCTCGACGCCGAACACCGGCACGACGTTCTTCGCGCCAACCCGCCCCATGCTGCAGGCCCTTGTCGAGGACGCGCAGAAGCAACTTCCCGCCGCGCGGTAAAGCGACGGCTGACGGCCTCTATCCGCGAGGATCAGCGCGCGTCACGCTTTGCTTGCGCCACCTTGCCCGCCTTGCGCTGCCGACCGAGTTCCGCCGGCCGGACCAGCTTCGGCGCTCGCTCGTTGGCCACGGCCCGCATGCCCTTGTGAGCCGTCCGCGAATTGTGCGCGGGACCATCCGCCGGCGCACTTTGCTTCATGGCCAGCGCCTTGCGTGCATTCCCGACCAGCGAAACCCGAGCCGCCAATTGGCGCCGCCGTTCGGCCTCGCCATTCAGCCGCCGCATCGCCATGGCCAATGTCGCGAGCTTGACCTGCGAACCGCCATCGGCCTTTGATGGCGCGGCCCCCTTCGGCGCGCCCTTGCCGCGTATCTCGCGCCGGCGCCGGTGCGCTTCGCTCTGCGCCTTGTCGCGCCGCTCGCGCAGCAGCTTGACCAGACCGGCAAGATCGGCGTCGGAAAGCTCCTGCACCGCGGGATGGTGCGATTTCTCCACCAATTCCGTCTCATCGGCGCTCAGCGCGCGCGCCTCTTCCTTGCGTGAAATGGCCATGACGGTCCTCCTCAGCTGGCGCGCCTGTCGGCTCCAGGCTTGCCGTCTGAGGACCCTCGACCCTAATGGTGGCGCGGTCAAGACAAGCAGGGAATCCCCTGACGGATCAATTGCGTCGCCGAAGCCTGTCGAGAAAGTGGCCCGGTCTGACGTGCTGCGCTGGGCGACTGTGTCCAACAGTTTCCATGAGCACGGTCAAAACCGCTCCGTTGTGAAGGCTGGTCGAGAAACTCTCGGCAATGAACTCCAGCGTTGAATCGTGGAACGCCACTATGAAATGCCGGTAGTCTAAAAACAGTTCAGGCGTATGGGATGAATGAACCCGATTGGCCTTTTCCAGGGAAGCGATCCACGACGAATTGCGGACTTCAAATGCCTCGTAGGCCCGCAAGCCCAACGGATAGAGACGATGGCCGCTGATGGCTTCATCGTTCGGCGGGCCGAACTGAAACGCCAGATAAGGATCTGCGGTCAAGACGGCGACGGATTGGTTGCCTGTTACCGATGAAACCGAGCGCGGATTCGTGCCATCGAAGGACGTATCCGGAGCATTGGCGATGTAGGCAACGACCAGTCTGCCTTCATCCGCAAACACATGAGGTAATGGCGCCCGGCCGACGAGGGCGGCACCTCGATCGGCAGCAGGGTTTCGGCAGCCGACATCTAATGGCCCTCGTCCGGCAAAATCTTGCCCGGGTTCATGATGTTTTGCGGATCCAACGCCTGCTTGATCGTGCGCATGATGTCGACGCCGTGGCCGAGCTCGTGACGCAGGAAGCCGATCTTGCCCTGGCCGATGCCGTGCTCGCCGGTGCAGGTACCGTCCATGGCGATCGCCCGCATGTTGAGCCGCGCGACGAATTTTTCCGACAGCGCGATCTCCTTCGGATCGTTGACGTCCATCAGCACCAGCACGTGAAAATTGCCGTCGCCGGCGTGGCCGACGATCGGCGCGATCAGGCCCATCTCGGCGATGTCGGCTTCGGTTTCCAGGACGCATTCGGCAAAGCGCGAGATCGGCACGCAGACATCGGTCGACAGGCCCTTGGCGCCGGGCCGCAGCGTCAGCGACGACCAGTAGGCGTCGTGCCTGGCCTTCCACAGTTTCGTCCGCTCCTCGGCGACGCTGGTCCACAGGAACGGTCCGCCGCCATTTTCTTCCGCGATCATGCCGAAGGTCTCGGCCTGCTCGGCCACGCCGGCATCGCTGCCGTGAAACTCGACGAACAGGCACGGGCTCTCGGGATAGTCCAGTTTCGAATAATTCTTCATCGCCCGCATCTGCAGCGCGTTGACCAGTTCGATGCGCGCCACCGGAATGCCCATCTGGATCGTCGCGATGACCGCGTTGCAGGCCGCCTCGACGCTCGGAAACGGGCAGACGCCGCCGGAGATCGCTTGCGGTATGCCTTGCAGCTTCAAGGTCAGCGAGGTGATGATGCCGAGCGTGCCTTCCGAGCCGACCAGCAGTCGCGTCAGATCGTAGCCGGCCGAGCTCTTTTTCGCGCGCTTGCCGGTCGTCACCGTCTCGCCGTCGGCCATCACGGCGGTCAGCGACAGCACATTCTCGCGCATCGTGCCGTAGCGCACCGCATTGGTGCCGGACGCCCGCGTCGCCGCCATGCCGCCGAGCGAGGCGTTGGCGCCCGGGTCTATCGGAAAGAACAGGCCTGTATCGCGCAGATGCCGGTTGAGGTCCTCACGGGTCACGCCGGGTTCGACGGTGCAGTCGAGATCCTGCGGATTGACCGCCAGAATGCGATTCATGCGCGAGGTGTCGACCGATATGCCGCCGCCCGGCGCATTGGTGTGGCCTTCCAGCGAGGAGCCAACGCCAAACGCGATCACCGGCACCCGGTGCGCGGCACAGGCACGCACGATCTCCTGCACCTCGGCCGTCGTCTCCGGGAAAGCAACGCCATCCGGCGCCTGCGTTGGAATATAGGTGGTGGTATGCGCATGCTGGGAGCGGATGGCCTGGCCGGTCTGGAAGCGCTCGCCGAGCTGTTGCTTGAGGATGCCGAGCACCGCGGCGATGCCCTCTTCGTTGCGTTCGACCGGGTTGAGGTCGCTCAGAGCCATGAATTCCTCCGCGAATGGACCAGCGCCCACGCTTGTCATGCATCTATGGATGCGTAGTCTCGTAGTCTCACCAGCCACGCTCTGTCCAGCGCCAGAACAAGGAAGTTTCGATGCCCATCCCCGCCCCCTTCGTCTCCAAACCCATGGACATCGAGAAGGACTGGATCGACTACAACGGCCATCTCAACATGGCCTACTACAACGTGCTGTTCGACCGCTGCTCGGACGAAGCCTTCGAGGCGATGGGCATGGGGCTGGATTACGTGAAGGAGCGGCGGCTCACCGTTTACACCGCCGAAGTCCATGTCTGCTACGTCCAGGAACTGCATCTGGATCACAAGGTCCGCATCTCTCTCCAGCTCATTGACCATGATGACAAGCGGCTGCGGACCTACCAGGAAATCCGCCATGTCGACGGCTGGCTCGCCGCCACCTCCGAGATCCTGTCCCTGCATGTCGATATGTCCGGACCGAAGGTCGCCCCCTTCCCCGCCGATGTGCTTGCCAAGGTCGAAGCCATGCGCGCCGCCCATTCCGCACTGCCGATGCCGGAGCGCGCCGGCCGCTCGATCGGCATCAAACGCAAATAGGGCAAAGCCGACACCTCTCGTTCCCGGACAGAGCGATGGGCTTGGGCTTCAAAGCCACACCGGCAATCTAAAATCGCAAAACCCTGGAATCGGCTGGCGGCAGTGCTTGAAGCGACTCGGCGCCCGCGTTAACCTTACCGAGGTTTTAACGGGAACAAGCCGATTGAGCCGTTGCGCGACTCAGCGGGTCGGTCGAAAACGATCCGCATCGAGGTAGCGACACGGGCGGCGGGGCGAAGCCGGTTCGAGGAACGTGCATGAAAACCGACATCAAGGTCGAGGTGGACAGGCTGGCTGCCGATCCGCGCATAACCGACTATGATTTCTGGCGTTCCCTCAAGAACGTCAACAACGAGATCTTCCACATCGCCAACAGCAACGAGCCGATCCCGTTCGACATGATCCGCTGGCGCGCCATCCTGAAGCAGGCGCGCATGAAGCGCGGCCACGCTTAAAACCCTCGAACCGACAATCTCCTACACCAAGCCTGGCCCCTTACATCAAGCTTGGCGCTTGATGGCTCCCAGGGCCGAGCGCGCCACCACCGGCGACGACTGGATGATGGCCGTGTTGGTCATCGCATAGGGAATGATCCGGTCGATCACCCGCTCGAGTTCAGCCACCGAGCCGACATGCGCCAGAGCAATGAAACAGTCCTCGCCGGTCACCCGGTCGCATTGCGCGATCTCCGGCAGCTCGCGGATGATTTCGGCCACGACCGCCAATTGCCCCGGTACCGGACGGATGCGCAGCCATGCCGATAGCGGCAGACCAAGTGCCGGGGTTGATCCTGACCGAATAGGCCTCGATGACGCCGCTTTCCTGCAGCCGCTTGATGCGTTCGGCCACGCTCGGCGCCGACAGGCCGACCGAGCGCGCAAGCTCCGCCGTGCTGATGCGCGCGTCCTTTTCCAGCAGGCGCAGGATCTTCATGTCCGCGGCATCGAGGTCGGCACTTTCAGTTCGAAGGCGTTTCATGGAAAATTCCTCGCTTCCGGGAGAAAGTCAGCCGAAAGAGCCAATCATCACCCATATAAACAGGCAGATCTGCCTGCGATACTGATCCGGTGGATGATCAAACGCAAGCTCTCGTGGCGACCCCTGCCCTCGGCAACTCCACCCTCGGCAGGCTGACGGAAAAACTGCCGCCACATGTCTGGTTCGGCGTCAGCGCCGTCTTCCACTATCTCGGGCCGGCCTTCGCCGTGCTGCTTTTCCCGCATGTCGGCGTGCTCGGCATGGCATGGCTGCGCATCGCCACCGCCGCGCTGATCTTCGCACCGCTGACCCGTCCATGGCGAACCTTCGCCCGCGCCGATCGCTCGACGCGGCTGCTGTTGCTGGCCTTCGGTGCCTGCCTGGCGGTGATGAACTGTTCGTTCTACCTGGCGCTCGACCGGCTGCCGATCTCGCTGGTGGCGGCGATCGAATTCGTCGGCACCATCGGCGTCGCGGTGATCGGCCTCAGGAGCCCGCGCAATCTCGCCGCCCTTGCCGTTGCCGTCACCGGCACCTTGCTGCTCATCGACGTCAAATGGTCTGATGATCCCATCGGGCTGTTCTGGGCCTTCCTCAACGGTGCGCTGTTCGTCGGTTACATCGTGCTCGGCCACCGCATCGCCGCTTCAGGTGCCGGCGGCGGCATCGCAAGCCTTGGTGCCGCCATGGCCATCGCATTCATCGTCGTGCTGCCGATCGGCCTCACCGACGCACTGCCCGCCTTTTTCTCGCCGCCGCTGCTGCTCGCCGCCATCGGCGTCGGCATCTGTTCGTCGGTCATTCCCTACATCTGCGACCAGCTCGCAATGTCGCGGCTGCCGCGCGCGAGCTTCGCGCTGATGCTGTCGCTGCTGCCGGTCACCGCGACGCTGATCGGCGTCGTCGTGCTGCACCAGATTCCAAGTCTTACCGATTGCCTCGGCATTGCGCTGGTGGTCGCCGGCGTCGCCTTCCACAAGCCGGCGAACACGGACTAAACGAACGCCTATGCCAATTTCTGCTTGAGGAAGGCGATCGTGCGTCCCCAGGCGAGATCCGCCGCCTTCTTGTCGTAGCGCGCTGCCGAGGTATCGTTGTTGAAGGCGTGGTTGGCGCCTTCATAGACATAAACCGTGTATTCGACATGCGCCGCGTCGAGCTCCTTCTTGAAGGCGTCGATGCCGGCATTGGTGCGCTCATCCAGCCCGGCATAGTGCAGCAGCAATGCGGCCTTGATCTTCGACACATCGGCGGCCTTCGGCTGCATGCCGTAGTAGGCGACGGAGGCGCTGAGATCGGGCGCGTTGACGGCCAACATGTTTGCCGTACCACCGCCCCAGCAGAAGCCGATGGCTCCGACCTTGCCGTTGCCGTCCTTGTCGGCCTTGAGGTACGCGACGGTCGCTATACCGTCGGCGATGGTCTGCGCCGGATCGAGCTTGGCGAACATATCGCGCGCCTTGTCTTCATCGGCTGGCGTGCCGCCGAGCGGCGACAGAAAATCCGGCGCCAGTGTCACGAACCCTTCCAGCGCCACGCGTCGCGCCACATCGCGGATATGCGGGTTGAGGCCCCTGTTCTCATGCACGACGATGACCGTGCCGAGCTTGCCCCCCTGGTCCGCCGGCTTGACCAGATAGCCCTTCATCTCGCCGCCGCTGCCGGGATAGCTGATATCCTCGCCCTTCACCCGCGGATCGTTGTCGGCGACAACAGCCGCTTGCGCGGAATTCGCCGCCAGCAGCGGCGCGATCCCGGCTGCCGCCGCACCCGACCCGGCAAGCCGGGTCAGTTGCTCCATGAAGCGGCGGCGATCGAGCGTCAGATGCGTATATTCGTCATAGGCATCGATCATCGCCTGGGTAATGGCAGGCGTCTGGCCAGCTGATTTCGTCATTGCGCACTCCTCGGCTTCGAGCTTCGATACCTGAGCTACATAGAGACCCAGCCGCCATGATCCAGTCGAGCATTGTCACGGCCGTGGATCGCCTCGTGGCGTTTCCACAGGCGGCCACGCCGGCCCGGCAAAGCCGGCGCCACAGGCGCCCGTGTCATCACTTTTTAGTCATCCGCGACAAATCCTGCTGGCGCTGCCACAATAGTGAGGGAAGCTGCCGGCTATCGATGGCGCCTTGGACCAGGTGCCTTCACGTCTCGACCCAGAAGGAGCGATGCCGATGACCATGCCTTCCCCGATCCTCACCAGCGCGGTCGTCCTTGCCGTGGGCGCCGCTTTGGCCCTACGCTCGATGGTCGTGAATGCAGGCAGACGATCGTTGATCAGGGTCCGCAGTGAGCAGAACCGCCGTGCAAACACGAAGACCCAGGGTTGAGGTGAGACCATGAACGTCCAGGACATCGTCAACACCGTCTCGCAGAAAGCGGGCCTCGACCAGGCGACGACGGAGAAAGTCGTCGGCACCATTTTCTCGGTGCTTGAGCATGAAGCTGAAGGCACCAGCGCCTCGGCTTTCTTCGCCAAGATCCCCGGCGCCGATGATCTCGCCCACCAATATGACGTCATGGCCACCGCTCCGGCCGGCGGCGGTGGCGGCTTCCTGTCATCGCTGCAGGGCGCGCTTGGCGGCGTTCTCGGCGAGAAGGCCGGCGCACTGATCAACGGCCTCGCCGCGCTCAAGGCATCCGGCCTCGACATGGCTCAGATCCAGAAGGCCGGCGAAACGCTGGTCCAGCAGGCCGAAGCCGCCGCCGGCCCCGACCTGACCAACGAAGTGCTCGGCTCGGTGCCCAGCCTGAAGAGCCATCTGGGGCTTGGCTAGGACGGCACGGCCAGTCCGCCCCTACTTCGGCAGCGCGTAGGCCATCACATAATCCCCCGGCTTGGTGCCGACCGAACCGTGGCCACCGGCGACGATGACCACGAACTGGCGTCCGTCGGCGACCGTATAGGTCATCGGCGTCGATTGCCCGCCGGCCGGCAGCCGCGCCTGCCACAGCTGCTTGCCTGATGTCAGCTCATAGGCGCGCAGATAATCGTCGACCGCCGCACCCAGGAAGGCGACACCGCCGGCGGTGATCATCGGCCCACCGATGCCCGGCACTCCGACCTTCAGCGGCAGCGGCAATGGCGTCATGTCGTAGACGGTGCCGTTGCGGTGCTTGTAGGCGATCTTGCCGGTCCTCAGATCGACGCCGGCGACATAGCCCCAGGGCGGTGCCTGGCAAGGCACACCGAGCGGCGACAGGAACGGCCCCATCACCACGGCATAGGGCGCGCCTTCGTTGCGGTTGAGCCCCTGCTCGCTGCCCTTGGTGTCGCCGGGCGGCGGCACGTCCGCGCGCGGCACAAGTCTCGACGTGAAGGCCAGATAGGTCGGCATGCCGAACAGCGCCTGCCGCACCGGATCGACCGCCACGCCACCCCAGTTGAAGACGCCGAAATTGCCGGGATAGATCAGCGACCCCTGCACCGAGGGCGGCGTGTAGCGGCCTTCATAGCGCAGCTTGTGGAAAGCGATCCGGCACGCCAGCTGATCGAACATGGTGATGCCCCACATGTCGGCATCGGTCAGCGGCTTCGGATTGAAGGAGAGGTCGGACGAAGGCTGCGTCGGCGATGTATGGTCGCCCTCGATGGCGCCACCAGGCGCCGGCACTTCGTTGACCGCAATGACCGGCTCGCCGGTGCGCCGGTCGAGCACATAGAGGTCGCCCTGCTTGGTCGGCCCGACCAGCGCCGGCACCACGGTGCCGTCGGGTTTGGTGATGTCGATCAGGCTCGGCTGCGCCGGCACGTCCATGTCCCAGAGGTCATGGTGCACGGTCTGCCGCACCCAGCGCAATTGCCCGGTGTTGAGGTCGAGCGCGGTGATCGACGACGAGAACTTCTCGACATTGGCGCTGCGCCCCGCGCCGAGCTGATCCGGCGTCTGGTTGCCGAGCGGCACATAGAGCAGGCCGAGCTTCTCGTCGGCGCTCGGCGTCGACCACATGTTGGGTGAGTTGGCGGTATAGGTCTGGCCGGCCGCCAACGGCGTCGTCTGGTCCGGATTGCCGGAATCCCAGTTCCATAGCAGCTTGCCGGTGCCGACATCGTAGGCGCGGATGACGCCCGACGGCTCCTGCGTCGAATAATTGTCGTTGACCGCGCCGCCGACGATGATCTTGCCGCCTGATATCAGCGGCGCAGAAGTCGAGTAATAATAGCCAGACTTCGGATAGGGCATGTTGGTCAGAAGGTTCAGCGTGCCGCCTTCTGCGAAAGCCGGACAGACCTGCCCGTTGGCGGCGTCGAGCGCGATCAGCCGCGCATCCGAGGTCGGCAGGTAGACGCGGGCAGCACAGGGCTGGCCGGCGGCGATGGCCGCATCGGCATAATAGGACACGCCGCGACAGGTCTGGTGCTGGCGGTCCTTGTCGAGCTTGATCTTGGGATCGTAGCGCCATTTCTCCTTGCCGCTAGCCGCGTCGATAGCGATGGCGAAATTGTGCGGCGTGCAGATGTAAAGCGTGTCGCCGATCTTCAGCGGCGTCACCTGATAGGTGGTCTCGCCGATATCGTCAGGCCCCTTCACGTCGCCGGTGCGGTAGGTCCACGCCGGCTGCAGCTTGGCGACATTGTCCGGCGTGATCTGGTCGAGCGGCGAATAGCGCTGGCCGAACTGCGTGCGGCCGTAATAGTGCCACTCGCCGGCCGGCACGTCGTTACCGAGGTTGGCGTTGGGGATCACCTTGTCGGTGTCGAGTTCTCCAGCGATGTCCTTCGGATCTGCTGTCATCGAATAACCGGCAACGGCAAGCGATGCCAGCACGGCAAGGATGAGCGGCGCGCGCGCATCAGGGCCGGCAAGGCCCCGCCTCGCCCACGGCGTCAGCAGCCACAGCGCCACCAGCACGATGATGCCGCCGCGCGGCCCGAGTTCCCACCAGTCGAAGCCGGTTTCCCAGACCGCCCAGGCCAGCGTGCCAAGCACGATCGCCGCGTAGAGCCACAGGGCGGTCGATCTGCGCCGGTAGAGCAGCCAGGCGGCAATCAGGAAGGCGAAACCGACGATGATGTAATACCAGCTGCCGCCCAGCATCGCGAGACGGATACCACCGCCGCCGAGCGCCAGACCGATGAGCAAGAGAATGAGGGAGGTGATGGTGACAGCCAAGATGATACTCCTTCGACTGTTGCGCGCTCGCACGCGCGGCCATGGGCAACCGGCGTTACCTTCCTGCCCTGGACACAACTTTCTCCTGCCCGCCGCGCCTGTCAAGTTGGCCGCACGCCAAGGTGGCAATCGATCTTGCCTGCATCAGGGTTTTCCAGCAGTCTGCGTCGGATCATCTCGCCTCTGGAGCAAGCAAAATGACGTCATTCGTTCCGCCGCTGACGCGATTGGTGCTTGCCCTCTGCTGCCTTGTCTCTCTCTCCGTGGCCGCGCCGGCACAGACGCTTCATGAGATCAACAAGGCGAACGGCTTTCACCAGATGCTGACGGGTATCGGTCCGGGTTTTAGCGCAGCCGTGAAATCGGCGCCGGAAACGCCGCCGCAAAAAGTCCAGGACGCGCTGGCAGTGGCCATGGAAGGTGCGTTTGACGCAAACAAGATGGAGGCAGCCATCGAATCGCGAATGGCCGACAAGCTGACCGCCAGGGATCTGGCCGACCTGGGCTCTTTCTATACTTCGCCATTGGGCAAACAGGTCACGACGCTGGAAATCCAGGCCTCCACCCAGGAAGAGAGGGAACGCAAGAAGATCGAAGGCCCAAAAATCCTCGGCGAGCTTCCGTCCAGGGATCCGGCTCGGCTCGAGCTGTACAAGAAGATCGCGGATGATCTCAGCGCTGTCGACACCGGAGAAGCCGTCGCCTTGAACATGGGCTATGCGATGCTTTCCGAAATGCTGGGAGCGGCCGGAAAAGCCCTGCCCGACGACCAGATCATGGCCTTGCTGCGTCAGCGGTCCGAAGGGCTTCGCCGAGACATCGAAAAGGATGTCATGGACTCCGTAGCCTACATTTACCGGGATCTGCCGCTTGACGATCTCAGACGTTACGAGGCTTTCCTGGCGTCACCCGCCGGCAGCCACTATTACGACCAGATGCAGGTCGCCCTCGGCGCGGTGATGACCGACGAGGCGCGCTCGTTTGGACATCGGTTTTTCGTCGCCCTCGGCTACCGCAAGGCCTGAACGGCGATATCAGGCACTTTACCGGAACAAAACGTAGACACTTCTGGTCTTTCGCTCCCGAATCACTACATTCGGGGCAATGTCCGGCTTTTCCGAAGACATGCCCTTTTTCGACGAACCCAATGCGCGGCCCACGGCCCCGTCGGGCATTGCCGCGCGCGCCATGGCTGCCCGCAGCGGCCACAACAGCGCGCCCGACTATCTCAAGGGGCTGAACCCGGAGCAGCGGCTAGCTGTTGAAACAACGGAAGGTCCGGTCCTGGTGCTGGCCGGCGCCGGCACCGGCAAGACCCGCGTCTTGACCACCCGCATCGCCCACATCCTCGCCACCGGCAAGGCGTTCCCGTCGCAGATCCTTGCGGTGACCTTCACCAACAAGGCCGCGCGCGAGATGAAGATCCGCATCGGCGTCCTGATCGGCGAAGGCAATGTCGAGGGCATGCCCTGGCTCGGCACCTTCCACTCGATTGGAGTGAAGCTGCTTCGCAGACATGCCGAACTCGCCGGCTTGAGATCCGACTTCACCATCCTCGACACCGACGACGTCGTGCGGCTGATCAAGCAATTGATCCAGGCCGAAGGTCTCGACGACAAGCGCTGGCCGGCCAAGCAGTTCGCCCAGATGATCGACGGCTGGAAGAACAAGGGGCAAGGTCCCACCGACATCGCCGAGGGCGACGCGCGCGCCTTCGCCAACGGCAAGGGCCGCGAACTCTACAAGGCCTATCAGGAGCGGCTGAAGACGCTGAACGCCTGCGACTTCGGCGACCTTCTGTGCCACCCGATCCGCATCTTCCGCGCCAATCCGGACGTGCTGAAGGAATACCACAAGCGCTTCAAATACATCCTCGTCGACGAGTACCAGGACACCAACACCGCCCAGTACATGTGGCTGCGGTTGCTGGCGCAGCGGCCGGATGCAGGGCGCGCGTCAACGTCGACGGATCTGCGATCGGCCGAAGGCCGCAAGCCCGACCGGGCGTCGGCCGGCCAGGCCGCCCCCGCGGAGGCCAGCGAGCGAAGCGAGCGCGCGGCCGTGAGCGACAACAAAGTAAACATATGCTGCGTCGGCGACGACGATCAGTCCATCTATGGCTGGCGTGGCGCCGAGATCGACAACATCCTGCGCTTCGACAAGGATTTTCCGGGCGCCACCATCATCCGGCTGGAGCGCAACTACCGTTCGACCGCGCACATTCTTGGCGCCGCCTCGCACCTCATCGCCCACAATGAGGGCCGTTTCGGCAAGACGCTGTTTACCGACCGCAACGAGCCGGAGGACGGCAAGGTGCATGTCCACGCCGCCTGGGATTCCGAGGAAGAAGCCCGCGCCGTCGGCGAGACCATCGAGACCTACCAGCGGCAAAAGCACAACCTCAACGACATGGCGATCCTGGTCCGCGCCTCCTTCCAGATGCGCGAGTTCGAGGACCGCTTCGTCACGCTCGGCCTCAATTACCGCGTCATCGGCGGCCCGCGCTTCTACGAGCGCATGGAAATCCGCGATGCGCTCGCCTTCTTCCGCGTCGTCGCGCAAGGCGCCGACGACCTCGCTTTCGAGCGCATCGTCAATGTGCCGAAGCGCGGCCTGGGTGAAGCCACCATCCGCCAGATCCACGACACGGCCCGTGCGCTCCGCATCCCGATGCTGGAAGCCGCCGCCAAACTCGCCGAAAGCGACGAACTGAAGCCGAAGCCGCGCGCGGCATTGCGCGAAGTGTCGGCCAATTTCGAGCGTTGGCAAAAGGCCCTGGAAACCACCCCGCACACCGAACTCGCCGAGACCATTCTCGAGGAGAGCGGCTACACCGACATGTGGAAGAACGACCGCTCGGTCGAAGCCCCAGGCCGGCTGGAGAACCTGAAAGAACTGATCCGCTCGATGGAGGAGTACGAATCACTGCGCTCCTTCCTCGAGCATGTAGCACTCGTCATGGATGCCGAGCAGAACGCCGGTCTCGACGCCGTCAGCATCATGACGCTGCATTCGGCCAAGGGCCTCGAATTCGAGACGGTCTTCCTGCCCGGCTGGGAGGAAGGTCTGTTCCCGCATCAGCGCGCGCTCGATGAAGGCGGCCGCTCGGGGCTGGAGGAAGAGCGGCGGCTCGCCTATGTCGGCCTGACCCGCGCCAAGAAGAACCTGCATCTGTGGTTCGTCTCCAACCGCCGCATCCATGGCCTGTGGCAGTCGACCATCCCGTCGCGCTTTCTCGACGAACTGCCGGAAGCCCATGTCGAGGTCGCTGAAAGCGGCAACTCCTATGGCGGCTACGGCAATTCCTATGGCGGCGGTTCCTTTGCCTCCGGCCGCGGCGGCCAGGGCGCAGGACGGCAGAATCCCTACGGCGCCTCGCGCTTCGAC
>NZ_RZRQ01000144.1:0-14580 GCF_003997785.1 Mesorhizobium sp. M7D.F.Ca.US.004.01.2.1
GATGATGTCTGTTCAGGCGTCGGCGTCGATAACAGCCAGCGCCGCGTCGATGCCTTTGCCGACCGCCAGTTTCTGGCCGGCCGCGTTCATGGCGCCGCCAAGCGCCGTCAGCGCGGCGATCGCATAGATCGGCTGCGCCGTCGGCCCCATATGGCCGATGCGTGTCAGCTTGCCCAAGGTTTCACCGCGGCCAGACGAAAACACCACGCCGTAGCGGGCGCGCGCGGCCTGGCGGAGCGCCTTCTCGTCGACGCCTTCGGGCGTGCGCACGGCGGTCGTGGTCGGCGACGCGATGCTGTCGCTGGCGGCCCAGATCGACAGGCCCATCGCGGCGACGCCGGCGCGCATGGCCTTGGCGGTGAGCGCGTGGCGCGCCCACACCGCCTCCGGCCCCTCATTGAGGTAGAGGTCGAGCGCGACGTCGAGCCCGTTGATCTCCGAGACCGACGGCGTGAACGGAAACGGCTTGTCCCGCGACCACGCATGCTCCCAGTCGACGATGCTCAGCATCGACGCGCGGGGGGCCGCCTCGTTGCCCTTCATCTTGGCCCAGGCCCGCTCGCTGACGCCCATCATAGTGAGGCCGGGAGGCGCGCCCAGGCATTTGTTCGGGCCGGTGACATAGATATCGGCCTTGCAATCCTCCGGATGCGTCTTCATGCCGCCAAAGGACGAGACGGCATCGACGATGAGATAGCCGCCATGCGCTGAAACCAGCGCGCCGATGGCGTCGATTGGATTGATGGTGCCGGACGGCGTGTCGTGGTGGCAGACGGAAACGACGGTGATTTCCGGATGCGCTTTCAGCATTGCCTCGACCGCTTGCGGATCGATCGCCTCGTTGTAGGGCACCTCGATCTCGAGCAGATGTGGCGAATAGCGTTTCGCCCAGTAGCCAAAGCCCTTGCCGTAGACTCCAGAGGCAAGGTTGAGCACGACATCGTCAGGCGCGATCAGCGAGGCTGCGGCGGCCTCCAGGCCGAGCACCGGCTCGCCATGCAGGATGACCGGCTTGTTCGACAGCCGCATTGCCTTTTGCGCCTTGTCGACCACACCCTCGTAGAAGAGCAGGAACGCCGGGTCGTAGTCGTAGAGCACCGTGCGACCGAGGCCGCGCAGCACTTCAGGATAGGCGTTCACCGGCCCCGCGGTCAGGGTGATGACCGGATCGGCGTGTTCGAGATAGCGCATCGTCTTGTCTCCCGATTGGCGGCGGTCAGCCGTAGAATTGCGTGCCGGTCCTGTAGGTCTTGAAGTTTTCCATGTCGTGCGAGTACATCAGCTCGGCGCCATGGTCCTCGGCGAGCGTCTTGACCTTGCGCATCGAATTGACGCCTGCCACAGGATCGATGTGGAAGGCAGCCTGGCACAGCGTTTCAAGGCTCTTCTGCGTATAGGCCGCGTCGATCGTGAACATGATCGGCTTGCGCTTGGGAAACTCGACCAGCAGGCTGTAATGGCCGATCGAATGACCGGGCGTCGAGATCAGCTTTACGCCCTTGGCGAGATCGACGTCGCCCTCGATGCCCTCGAAGGTCGAATTCGCCCGTGTCGTTCCCGCGAGCAATTGCCCGGTCGCGCCACGCGCTTCGGCAGCCTCCGCCGAAAAGCTCAGATCGGAATAGCCGAGATGCTCGAAAGGCTGCGGATTGCAGGCCTGCGGCACCTCGGTTCGGTGACAGATCTTCTTGGCATGCGGAAAATACTTGTTGCCGCCGCAATGGTCGAAATGGAAATGCGAATTGACGACAACGTCGATGTCCTTCGGCTCGAGGCCGAGCAGCGCCAGGGCGCCGGGGATGGTCTGGTGCTTTTCCTGGATCGGCTTTTCGAACGGCAGCACCTTCATCACGTGATCGTAGTCGTAGCCGGTGTCGATGAGGAACCGGCCCTCGGCATGCTCGATCAGGATCGAATAGACGGGGAAGCGCACTTCGCCGCCAGGGCCTCGGTTCCAGAACACATGGTATCCGTCGAGAACGAGCGAGCCGCCGTCGAGCAGGTAGACCTTGGTATCCGACATTCTTGCCTCCTATTGGCGCGGGTCCCGTCCGCGCATGAATTGTGCTCAGCGCGCGCCGCGCTCGTATGGAATGCCGAGTGCTGCCGGCAGGCTTGCGCGCCGGCCGAACAGCACCAGCATGATCATCACCGCCAGGAACGGCAGCATCTGGATGATGTCGGTCGGTATGTTGATGCCGGCCACCTGCATGGCCGTCGTCAGCGACAGGCAGACGCCGAACAGCAACGCGCCGAACAGCACCCAGATCGGGCGACCACGCGCCAGCATGGCCAGCACGATGCCGAGAAAGCCCGCGCCATTGGTGATGAACGGAATGAACAGGCCGGCCCCGACATTGGCGAGATAGGCGCCGCCGAGCCCGGCCAGCGCTCCGGTCGTCAACACGGCGATGGTGCGGGTCCGCACGACATCGATGCCGGCAACGTCGAGCGCGGCCGGCTTGTCGCCTGCCGCCTGCAGGTTGAGGCCCAGTTGCGTGCGCCGGTAGATGTAACCCATGCCGAAAACCAGCGCGACCGCCAGATAGACGATCAGATGATGTTTGAAGAATGCAGGCCCGATGACCGGAATGTCCGAAAGCAGCGGAATGACGGTCGCATCCGCCGCCGGCAGGCGGGGGTAGCTGCGTGAGAACTGGAAATGGTGGAGCAGTGCTGTCAGACCCTCGAGTCCGAGCGTCAGCGCGATGCCGATGACGATCTGGTTCAGCCCGATGCGCACGCAAAGCAGCGCCATGACAAGCGCCACCGTGGCGCCGCCCGCGGCACCGGTGAGAAAGCCCAGCCACAGCGACCCGGAATAGAAAGCGCCGACAAAGCCGAGATAGGCGCCGGCCAGCATCATGCCTTCGATGCCGATATTGAGCACACCCGCCTTCTCGGAAATCTGCTCGCCGAGCCCGGCAAGCAGCAGTGGGATCGCCGCGGTGACGGCGCCGAACAGGAGCGCGCTGAGAAACACTTCGCTGAAGAGCCCGGTCATGCCCTAGGCCCTCCGCGACTGGTTGTATCGGTGATCGACATATTCGGCGAGAGCGAGCACGATCAGCACGATGGAAACCAGCACCAGCGTGAAATGATTGGGCACGCCGAGCCGCCGGGCCGCGCTCTCGCCGCCGATCGAAAGCACCGAGAGCAGGAACACGAAGCCGATGGCCGCAAAACCGTTCATGCGGGCGAGAAACACGGCAGGAATCACGGCAAGCCCATAGGCGGGATTCCAGTCGGCGCGGACATTGCCCTGGACGCCGATGATGTCGACGGCGCCAGCAAGCCCGGCCAGCCCGGCCGAAATGGCGAAGACGGCAACGGTCAGGCCGGGGACGCCGAGCCCAGAGTGAACCGCCGCGCGTGGATTGGCGCCGACGATCCTCAGCTTCAGCCCGAACGCCGTGCGCGTCATCACCAGATGCACGATGACGATCGCCGCCAGCCCAAGCAGCAGGCCACTGGTGATGGTCGTTTCGAACAGTCGCGGCAACCGGTCTTCCACCGGCAGCGTGCGCGTCTGCGGCACGGTCGTGTTCGGGTCGCGAAACGCCAGCTTGACCAGCACATTGGCGAGCGACGTGCCGAGGAACGTCATCATCAGCGTGGTGATGATCTCGTTGACGCCCTGATAGGCACGTAGCAGGGCCGGCACCAGCGACCAGATCATCGCCACCACCATGGCGATGAGGAATGAGCAGAACAGCGCCAGCCAGGCTGGCATGATCTGCACGAACACGGGAGCGCTGGCCGCCGCCGTCACCGCGCCAAGTAGGAACTGCCCGTCGCCGCCGAGATTCCACATGCCCGCGCGAAAGGCCACGATCAGGCCGGCGGCAAGAAACAGCAGCGGCGCCATGCGCGTCAGCGTCTGCTGGATGCCGAGCGGCGAGAACAGTCCTTTCTCCAGCACGAAGCCATAATAGGCGAGCGGGTCGACGCCTACTGCAAGCAGGATACAGCCGGCTATGACGAGAGCGGCAAGGATCGGGCCGAGCGTCATCAGCATCCGATGCAGGATGTCGCGGCGTGTCACTGTCCCGCTCGTGGCATCGAGTGCAGTAGCACTGACCGTGGGTGCGGTGTCGATGCTCATGCGGCAAGTCCGATCATCAGGCGACCGACCTTGGTGCGGGCGTCGTCGGCATTCTCGACGGTACCGACCAGCGCTCCGTTCGCGATGACGGCTATACGGTCGCACATACCAAGCAATTCCTCGAGGTCGGTGGAGATCAGCAGCACGGCAAGGCCACGCGCTGCCGTGTCGCGGATGCGCTGGCGCGACGCCAATGTGTTGGCGAGATCGAGCCCATAGGTCGGTTTGTTGAAGATGACCACCTTGGCGCCCTCAGCCAGTTCTCGCGCCAGAAGCACCTTCTGGATGTTGCCGCCGGACAGCCGCGCGACCGGCGTCTTCAGGCTCGGCGTGCGCACATCGTATTCGCGCACGAGCTGGGCGGCGCGCTTGTCGATCTCCGCGCGCTGCTCGACGCCGTTGCGCCAGAACGGGGCCGCGCCGACCTGCTTGAGGAAGAAGTTGATCGAGACGGGGAAGGTGCCGACAGTGCCCTCGCCCAGCCGGTCGTCGGTCAGGTAGCGAAGGCCGCGCCGGCGGCGCTCGCCGACGCTCAGCGTCTCGATGGCGGCGCCGTCCAGCCGCACCGAGCCGCTGGTGGCTGTGCGCTGGCCGGCCAGCGCTTCCGCCAGCTGCTTCTGGCCGTTGCCGTCGATGCCGGCGATGCCCAGGATCTCACCCGGGCGGATGTCGAAGGAGATCGACGACAGGCCTGGCGCATTGTCCGTCGGTGCAACCGTCAGATCCGCGACCTGAAGCAGCGGGGCCGTTCCGGCGCGGGCAGTGCGGACAGGACGCTCGACAGCTTCCGGGTCATCCTTCTGCTTGCCGAACATCAATTCCACGATCTCCGAGATGATCTCCTGTTCGCCCAGCGCACGAAACCGCTCGGGCGGGATCTCGCCGACCTTGCGGCCGAGCTTCAGCACCGAGATGCGGTCGCCGAAGGCAGCCGCCTCCTTGAGCTTGTGGGTGATGAAGACGATCGCCAGGCCCTGCTCGACGAGGCGGCGCATCAGCGCGCCCAGTTCGTTGATGCCTTTCGGCGTCAGCATGGAGGTGGACTCGTCAAGGATGAGCAACCGGCTGTTGCGCAGCATCGCGCGCAGAATCTCGACCTGCTGCTGCTCGCCGAGCGACAGCTCCGATACCTTGGCATGCAGCTTGACGGTGATGCCGAGCGTGCTGGTGATCTCGGCGACCCGCGCCGCCAGTTCCTCGGTCCTGGGGCGGCGCCACCACGGCCCGCCAAGCAAGAGGTTTTCCGCCACCGTCAGCGTCGGCACCAGCATCATATGCTGGAATACGGTGCCGATGCCGAGTGCCAGCGCATGGCGCGGCGAGGTGATCGGGGTCGGTTTGCCGTCGACCAATATGCGTCCTTCATCCGGCTGCTGCAGGCCGGACAGCATGCCGATCAATGTCGATTTTCCAGCGCCGTTCTCGCCCAGCAGCACATGCACTTCGCCCGGGCGGATCGACAGGTCGACGCTGTCATTGGCGACTATGCCGGGGAACCGTTTGGTCACGCCTTCAAGCGCGACAATGTCGCGCCCGGCAACGGACGATGAAGAAAGACTGCTCATGAAAGCCCAGCACCAAAAAACGGGAATCGTCCGGAGGGGTGAACGGATCACCCCTCCGGCAGCTGACCGTGATCGCCTTACTGGGCGACGCTGGTCATCAGTGCCCTGACGGCGGCTGCGTCATAGACCGGATCGACCTTGATCTTGCCGGAAATGACGTCTTCGCGCAGCGCCTGGATTTCCGTCCAGACATTATCCGGGATCGCAGCGGTTTTCAGCAGCTTGACCGAGTCGTCCTTGAGGCCGATCGTATAGTGTTTGGTGCCGAACGTGTCGGCTTTCAGGTCGGCAATCATCGCCGCATAGACCGGCTCGATGTTCCACACCACCGACGACAGCAGGAAGCCCTTGTCGATCGGCGACTTGTCGCCGATGACGTCGATGAAATAGACCTTGCCGCCATCGGCTGCCTTGGTCGTCTCGACAGCCTGCAGCATGCCGAAGCTCGAACCGTTGCCCTGGCCGAAGATGATGTCGGCGCCCGATGCGATCACGCTTTCGGTGACGCGTTTGCCACCGGCCGCATCGCTGTAGGCGGCCGGGCCGATCACCGCATAGGTGATCTTGACGTCCGGGTTTTCCGCCTTCACGCCTTGCGCGAACGCTGCCGACTGCGAATTCCATGATGGCGGTTCGCCCGAGACGACGATGCCGACCGACTTGGAGCGCGACACCTTGGCGGCGAGGCGACCGGCGAGATAGGCGCCCTCGTGGCCGCTCAGCGTGTAGTCGGCGACGAGGCCCTTCTCCAGGCCGTTCGGCGTGTCGACGATCGCCACCGGAACTTTCAGTTCCTTGGCGATTTCGGGAGCCGAGGTGTTGTAGCCGCTGGCATGGGCGATCAGCAGGCTGGCGCCGTCGGAGGCAAGTTCCCGCAAGGTCGGACGAACGTCGCCATAGCCGAGGCCCTGGGCCACGACCACTTCGACGCCGGCGGCCTTGCCCGCCGCCTTGGCGGCGTCGATGCCTTGCTGGTTCCAGCCATAGTCCGTGCCTTCTTCGGGCGTCAGGATGGCGATCGACTTGACCTCGCCGGCAAGCGCGCCGCTCATCAAGACACCAGTCAATATAACTGCACTTATACTGCTCTTAAGAAGCTTTAACATGTTACCCTCTCTGTTGTTTTACCAATCAATATTCTTATTGTTATTGCGCGAAAGCGAGATAGACTGCCTAGGGAAAAATTACATATGGAGCTCAGGCAAAGTGAAGATCCGTTATGCCCTTCCGGTGATGTTGGCGTTATCGTCCTTCGCCAACGCGGTTGAGTTGCACCATGTCACCGTCCGCACCGGCACTGACGGGCTCGACATGGTTCCGTTGACGATTTCGAATGCGGGCAGCGAAGGCCTGTCCTGCAACGCCGACTTCGCCCACTGGTATTCGGCCGGGATCGCAACGGTCGAACCGGGCAAGAGCGCTCGCATCGAACTCTGGTTCGATGCGAGGACCGGCACGTTCACGATCCTCAACGACAAGCGCGAGAACCTGCCCGTCGAGCGGCTATGGTGCGGTCTAGAGGGCCGCGCATATGCCACCCGCGTGCAGGTCACGCTCGACCGCACCGATGCGGCGAAAGGCAAGCGTGATGTGTCCTGCGCCATGGCGCAGGACAGTCTGGTCTGCCGGTAGGCGCTCATCGACCTGCCCGTTTGAACATCGTGCGCCCTATTCCTTCGCCAGGAATGTGTCGGTGAAGACATCGTCCGCCGACAGAGCCGCCTTGAGCACGCCCTGATCCGTCAGCGTCTTCAAGGTCTCCTCCCACTGTGTCTTCGTCATCCAGCCGAGACCGTGTTCCTTGGTGTCGGGGCTGCTGAACGTTGATGCGATGTCGGCGTTGATCTGCGCCAGCAGCACACCCTTCTTGTCCGCATAGCCGGGTGCTGCCTTGGCGGTGATCTCGGCAGCCTCTTCCGGATGCGCGACGACATAGTCGAACGCCTCCCGGTAGGCCTTGACGAAGCGGCGCACGACATCAGGCTTGTCCTTGATCATCGCCTGCGAGGTGAACAGGCCCGAGCCATAGGCCTTCCAGCCGTAGTCCGCCCCCATCATGATGCTGAGCGAGCCTGGGCCGCCGGCCTTGGCCTCAAGTTCGGGAACCTCGGCGTCGACATAGCCGACGACCGTCTGAACCCGGCCTAGAAGCAGATAGCTTTCATAGGGCGGCGAGACGCTGTTCAGCGTCATGTCCTTTTCGGTCAGGCCATTGGCGGCCAGGAAGCCCTTGAAGAAGATGTAGGTGGAGCCGGCCGGATGAATTCCGATGGTCAGTCCCTTGAGGTCGGACGGCTTGGTGAGCTTCAGTGTCTTGGTCAGCGAAATGATGCCCAGCGGCGAGTGCTGATTGACGGCCACCAGCGCCACGACCGGAACATTCTGCGACCGTGCGACGGCAAGCGTGGGAAGATCGCCGAACCCGAAGTCCGCGTTCTCATTGCCCACCAGCCGCATTGCGTCCGGCGAGCCGGATCCCTTGCGGATCTCGGCCACATCGATGTCGTTCTTTGCGAAGAAGCCCTTTTCCTTGCCGACGAAGAACAATGCGTGATTGCCGCGCACCACCCAGTCGAGCTGGACGTTGACCTTGTCGGCAGCCAGAGCAGCGCTGGAAAAGCCGAGTGCTGTGACAAATGCCGCGACGGTAGCGGCCTTGATAAGTGAGCGTCTCAGCATTTTTTGTTCCCTTTTATGAATTTGGTTGATCGAGCGGGCCTAGGACTGGCTGAATTTCGGCGCCCACGGCACCACGATGCGTTCGAGAATTTCGGCGGCGTAGTAAAAGGCGATGCCAAGCACGGAAACGAGCAGCAGCGCCGCGAAGACCAGCGCTGTGTCGAGCTGGGTTGACGCGAACTGGATGACGTAGCCGAGACCGTCGGAAGCGCCGGCGAACTCACCGACGATGGCGCCGATCACGCTCAAAGTGGCGGCGATCTTGGTTCCGGCCATCAGGTTCGGCAGCGAATGCGGAACGCGGATCCTGAACAGGATCTGCGTCGGGCTGGCCCCGACGGAATTCATCAGCGACAGCAGCGAGCGGTCGACCGATTGCATGCCCGCCAGCATCGACAGCGTCACCGGAAAGAAGGCGATGACCAGGATCAGGCCGATCTTGGGCGCCAGCCCGTAGCCGAACCAGAGGATGAAGATCGGCGCGAGCGCGACTTTCGGTACGTTCTGGAACAGCACCACCAGCGGATACAGCGCGCGTCCCAGCCAGTCGAAGCGAACGATGACCAGCGCAATGGCAATGCCGACCACGACCGAGACCAGGAAGCCGAACAGGATCTCGCCCGCCGTCACCAGCGTCGCCTGCATCAGCGTGCCCCATTGCCCGACCAGCGATTTCGCGATCTCGGATGGGGCCGGAATGATGAAAGCGGATATGGCAAATATCCGCACGGCCGCTTCCCACACCACGATCGTCACCAGCAGCAGGATGACCGCCGGAAGCCAACTGCCGGTCGCGGCACTCCAACTGGAGGCGAGCCGCGGCTCGGAAAGGTCCGTGATGGGTTGGTCGCTCAAGACGCGCCTCCCGGTTGATGGCTGGAGCGCAGCATCGTTCGCAACTGAACCACCAGCCTGACGAACTCCGGATCTTCGGTGACCGACAGGTCGCGCGGATAAGGCAGCGCAATGTCGAGGCTCTCGGTGATCCGCCCCGGCTTGATCCCCAGCACGTGAACATGGCGCGACAGATGGATGGCCTCGTCGATGGAATGGGTGACGAGCACGATCGTCTTGCCGGTACGCTGCCAGATCTCCAGCAGCGACTGGCCCATGGAATCGCGGGTGATTGCGTCGAGCGCGCCGAACGGTTCGTCCATCAGCAGGACCGCCGGGTCGAGCGCCAGGGCCCGTGCGATGGCAACCCGCTGCCGCATGCCGCCCGACAGTTCGTTTGGGCGCTTGTGGGCGCTATCGCCGAGCCCCACCAGTTCCAGCATCTCCTGGCCGCGCGCCCGCAAATCCGAGCGCGACAGCGACTTGTCGGCAATGCCGAGCAGCATCGACGCATTGTCGACGGCATTTTTCCAGGGGAGCAAATTGGCGTCCTGAAAGACGAGGCCGATCATCCGCTTGCGCGCCGCCTCGACCGGCGCGAGCCCGGCGATCGAAACGCTGCCCTGGGTCGGCTGCACCAGCCCGGCCAGCACCTTGAGCAAGGTGCTCTTGCCGCAACCGGAAGGACCGATAAGGGAGACAAACGACCCCTTTGGCACGGAAAGATCGATGTTTTGGAGGATCAGCTGCCGGGCGATGACCACCGAAACGCCCTTGGCGGAGATCAGGTCGTCATGGCGGATATGGGCCGGCCTGTCGCCGGCAGCTCGAATGGTTTCAATGCGCATGGCTTGTCACCTCGCGCGCTGTCGTCGGCCGCACCCGCGCCATTGCGAAGGCGCCCTTCACACAAACAGCCGACCGGTGGAACTCCTCAAACCGGCCTGCCCTCTGCGCACCATGTGACATTGGCTACTCCCGGCCTTCCAGGATGCGCCGCACCGCGACGAGCTTGCGCGCCCGTTCGCCTTGCAGCGCCTTTGTCTGCTCGGGCGTGTAGGCAAACATGCCCTCGCCCGACTTGATGCCGAACTTCGACGCAGCCGTCTTCTCCAGCACCATCGGCGCGACATCGTCGCGGTTGGAGAGATCGGCATTCAGGAAGGACGAGACGGATTTGTAGATATCCAGCCCCGCCATATCGAGCAGCGCCATCGGGCCGATGACGGCGATCTTGTAGCCGATGCCCCAGGATACGCAGGTGTCGAGATCTTCAGGTTCGATGACGCCGCGCTCGACAAGGTCGACCGCCTCGCGCAGCAGCGCATAGAGCACGCGGTTCTCGACGAAGCCTGGAACGTCCTTCTTCACCACCACCGGCAGCAGGCCGATCGAGCGAATGAGGTCGCGGATGACAACCACGGTTTCAGGCGCGGTCTTTTCGCCGCCGATCACCTCGATCATCGGTATGATGTGCGGCGGGTTCGACCAGTGCATGCCGACCATCCGCTCGGGATGCGAGATATGCGCCTGCAGCTTGGTGATCGGGATGCCCGACGTGTCGGAAGCGACGATGACGGACGGGCCGATCAGCGGATCGATGTCACGATAGGTCTGCGCCTTGATGTCGATATTCTCGGGCACATTCTCGATCACCAGTTCGGCGCCTTCGACGGCCTCGGCGAGCGTCTCGACGAAACGCACGCTGCCGGTGCCCGTCCCCGGCGCCTTGATGTCGAGACGGTCGAGCACGCCGCCGGCGAGATCAAGCATGCCGCGGGCACGCTCGACCGACGCTTGCGAAACATCATACGCCGTGACATCGAGCCCGCCGCGCGAAAGCCGCGCGGCGATGCCTGGACCCATCGTTCCCAGTCCGATGAGAGCGGCGCGCTTGATCATCATGCCGCCTTTGCGGGAACAGCAGCGGTTGCCGACTTGAAGGCCGGTCGAGCGGCGATCGCCGCCACCCAGCGCTCCAGATCGGGCATTGACGGCCGGTCGATCTTGAAGTCGACGCAGCGCTTCAGGATCGGCGCGCAGGCGATGTCGGCAAGGGTCAGCTTGCCGAGCGCCAGGAAGTCCTTGCCGGCCAGGTGGCCGTCGACGATCTTGAGCTGCGCGACCAGGTCCTTCACTTGTTCCTTGTATTCGGCGGTCTGCTCCTCGGGTGTGAGCTTGGCGCCTTTGAAGGCCGCCAGGTAGCCGGGATTGACCGCCGCCAGCAGGAAATCCATCCAGCGCTCGACCTCGGTCTTTTCCGCGGCTGTGGCGCCATTCAACTGTTCGCCGCCGGATGCCGCGAGATAGCGCAGGATGGTGTTGGACTCCCAGATCACGGTGTCGCCGTCGACCAGCGTCGGCACCTTGGAGGTCGGGTTGAGCGCCTTGTATTCCGCCGTCTGGGTGTTCTCGAACTGGCGGCCATAGTCCTCGCGCGTATATGCGGCGCCAAGCTCTTCGAGCATGAAGAGCACCTTCTGGACGTTGCCTGATGTCTGGCGGCCTAACAGCTTGTACATGTCGTCTCCTCGATTGTGTCCAAGGCCTACTTGCCCGCCGGCAGCGGCTTGTAGACGATGGCGTCCATTTCGATCTTGGTGTTGATGACCGCCTTTGCCTCGACGGTCGTGCGCGCCAGGACGGCGTCGCCGATTCCTTCTAGGAACGCCTTGTTGTAGCGGCCGAAATCGCGCGTATCCTCGAGGTAGGTGGTGATCCGCACGACATCCGACAGCGTCGCGCCTTCATGCGCGATGACGCGCGCGATGGTTTTCAGCGTGGCCAGCGTCTCTTCCTCGATCGTGCCGCTGATCATGTTGTTGTTCTCGTCCTTCGGCACCTGGCCCGAGACGAAGATGAAATCGCCGGCACGCACCGCCGGATGAAACGGCAGGTTCGGGTTCTTGTTGCCGATTGCGTAGTGGCTGGCGGATTTTCGCGTGCTGTCGCTCAATGCCTGCTCCTAGAGAACACTGGTTTCGATGATGTCGACGCCGCGAATGCGATCGATCAGATAGACGATGCCGCGGTCGTCGATGGTCACGTCGTTGGACGAGGAACGCTCCGCCCCCTCCGGCGCGTCGGGCATGAAATGGCCGACTTCCTTTGGCGCGAACGGGTCGGCAATGTCGACCAGCCGCAGCCCCTGCGCGAACCACGCAAACGGAATGATCGTGCCCTTGAACCGTTCGGAAGGCTGATGGCAGCCCGTCATCGGCGGTTGCGGCTCACCGTCCGGGTCGAGGCCCGGCACCTGGAAGGTCGAGATCGGCAACGGGTTGGTCTCGTCGGTGATGTCGTAAATCCACGTGAAGGCCGGCGGTGATGGCCGAAGCTTGGCGACGTCCTCGTCCGCCACCACCATGATGTTGCGGCCCTTGAGCGGCTGTGGAATCGGCAGGCAGGTGTGGGTGGGATGCGGAAAGCTTGGGCTCGAATTGACGTGCGAAATCAGCTTCGGCTTGGTGATGTCCGAAATGTCGAGGATGAACAGGCCGTGATGCCAGTAGCTGACAAAGAGCCGGTCGCCCATGCGCAGCGGATGGTGGCAACGCGGCGTGACATAGTCATGCCAGGGGTATTCTTCGCCGCCGCCGGTCCACTGGCCGGGTATCCACCAGCGTCCAACCTCGACCGGCTTCGTGGGATCGATCAGGTCGAGGATCATCACGATATTGCCGACATAACCGTCGGCGGTCGGCGAGATGTAGACGTAACGGCCGTCGAAGTCGTAGCGGTGGACGCCCTTGCCGCCGGTTATCCACTTCGAGATGAGCTTGGGCTGTGCCGGCTTGGTGGTGTCGTAGAGCGCCAGTCCGCCGCCGAAATCGGCCGGGCCGGCATCGCCAAAGCGCTCGTGGTTGATGATCATCAGCCCGTCCTTGGCGCGCACCTTGTGCGAGTGCCAGCCTGGCGGAACATCGATCGTGGCTATCTTGCGCGGATTGCGCGGGTCGGAAATGTCGACCAGCGTCGTGCCGCTCGGCGGCCGCATGTGGCCGATATAGAGGATGTTGCCGTCGACCCAGACCTGGCCGCCGCCTGGGCAGTCGACGTGGCCGATCTGCTTGGTGTTGAACGCCGAAACCAAATGCATACGCCCTTGCTGTTGAAACGTCATTTCGATGTCCCGCCGCCAATGGCGGCGGGACAGTGCTTGCCGAAGGACTGGAACTAGACGAGGCGGAGCAGATCGCCGGCCTGGTTGCGGCCCCAGCGCTTGTAGAGGAGCAGCGCCTTCTGCGTCGGTGCATCGGTGGCGCCGAAGAAGATCACCGGCTCGCTCGACGAGCCGTTGACATGTTCGACCCAGGAACCGCCGGGTATGGCGATGGTGTCGAACTGGTTCCAGTCATAGCGTTTGCCGTCGATGATCGAATGGCCGTTGCCGCGGAACGGCGCCAAAAGCAGGCTGGCCGTCTCGCGCTGCGGCAAGGTCTTCTCACCGGGGCGCAGCATCTGCACGTAGAAATTGATGGTGTGGAAGACCGGGCCGCCAGTGGTCGGATCGACATAGTCGATGACGATGCCTTCATGAGGGTCGCCATCCCAATCCTTGTGGCCATCGAGGACCGCTTCCATCTTCTCCCAGCGATAGACATACATGGGCGACGACAGGCCGCCGCCGCGCTTGTGGTCGACGAAACGCGGCATCAGGCCGCCCTCACCATAGATGCGCTGTGAGTAGTCGCTCGGATAGCGGGCGGTCTGCACCTTCTTCTCGACTTCCTTGCCGTCGACCATCTCGGTGTATTTGTGGTCGAAATGGACGGCATGCAGCGTTTCGACCAGCGGCAGGTCGAGCACCGACAGGTTGACTGCCTGCTCGCCGCCCACGGTGCCATGATTGTGCCAGGCGTCGTTGGGCGTCAGCACCATGTCGCCCGGGCCGAAGACCACGTCTTCGCCCTCGACGCCGGTGAAGTTGCCCTTGCCGGTCAGGCCGAAGCGAATGGCGCTCGGCGAGTGCTTGTGCGGCGGCATGATCTCGTCGGGATCATTCAGGCGGTAGGCGGTGTACATGGTGCTGACCGATGCACGCTTGGGTGCAAGTCCAGGATTGACCAGGATCAGCGAACGGCGCTCGCTGTCGTCCATGGTCACCAGTTCGGCGGCACGCTGCAGCAGCGGCTCGATGTCCGAATAGGACCACACGAAGGGAACGGCCTTCGACGTCGCCATCAGCTGCTTGATCTCGTCATGGTCGACGCCTTCCGACGTCGCCCAGAACGGAAACATGTTTTTCGCGTAGAGGGCGTCATAGAGGCCCTTGAGTGCTGCCTTCTTGTTGGTGAGCACATCGTTAGCTGGTTGCGCCAGGGACATATCGGACCTCTCGTCACGAAGAAAATGCTTCTAACCAACTCAACCGTATTCGCATTGGTTTTGCTCGAC
>NZ_RZRQ01000145.1:0-14566 GCF_003997785.1 Mesorhizobium sp. M7D.F.Ca.US.004.01.2.1
GTCTTCGGGCACGCGGACTTCCTGGATCCAGGGTTCGTCACGTTTCCAGCCACGCGACAGCACCTTGTTGGCAGTGGTCATGATCACATCCGGCACGCTGCCGCGCAGATCGACCTTGCCGTCGCCGTCGCCGTCGACGCCGCGCGCCAGGTAGTCGGACGGCAGGATCTGCGTCTGGCCGATCTCGCCAGCCCAGGCCCCCCTGACCTCGGCCGGCACCACGCCGCGATCGATCAGTTGCAGAAGCGGTATCAACTGAGGCCGGAACAGTTGCGGGCGGCGGCAATCATGGGAAAGCGTCACCAGGGCGCTCAGCGTGTGGAAATCGCCCTGCACGGCGCCGAAGTCGGTCTCCAGCGCCCAGAAGGCGGCGATGATCGGTGCCTGGACGCCGAACTGCTGGTCGGCGCGGGCGAAGACATCGGCGTATTTCTTCAGGTTTGCCGCACCTTGCTTCAGCCGGTAGGCCGAGATCATGCGGTTGGAGAATTCGATGAAGGTCTGCGTGAAGACGCCCTGGGCGCGGTCACGTGCCAGAACCTTGTCGTCTATGGTGGCATCCTCCAGCGCGTCGAGACCGACGGGGCCGACGCCAGCCGCCTTGGCTTCCACTGCCACGCTTTGCTTCCAGGCTTCGAAGTCGCCGCCGCATTCCTGCGCCATCGCCGGCAAGGCCGTGGCGCACAGGAACAGCGCCGCGAGGGCTTGAGAACGCAGTCGCATCAGCTTCCTTTCGACATTCAGAATTCCAGGGCGTCCTTGCGCGTCCATCGGGGCGCAGAGCTCTGGAGTGCCGGCGGTTGCAGACTTTACCGCTGGCTGTGTCGAAAAGCAGGCGGCAAGCCTGGTGTCAACGGGTGTTCTGCCGCAGCCTCTTGTTGAAGGCGGTTCGCTGCCGTTGACCCGGTGTCAACGGTTCTTCTGTCCTAGCCTCTTGTTGCAGCCGACTTCGGTGCCGTTGAACCCGGTGTCAGCGGGTGTTCTGCCGCAGCCATTTGTTCCAGGCGGCTTCGCTACCATTGAAGACGTTGATGTCGGACTTGCCGGTCATGCCCGGAACGATGCCGGTTCCGGTGTACTGCCAGAAGGTGAAAGGGTGGCTGCCATATTTCTCGCGCGGATGGCCGGCGACGGAGCGCAGCCAGTAGGGGTAGCCGCGGAAACTCGACAGTTCGTTGTCGTCGAAGAAGTCGACCGAGGTGTAGATGATCGGCTTCTTGCCGTAGTGCCGTTCGACGATTTCAAGGAAGGTTGTCATCTCCGCGCGCACCGTGGCGGCGTCGGGACGCAGCCTGCAGGTCGGCGATTGCGGGTTCCATTCCATGTCGAGAACCGGCGGCATTGCCGAGCGATCGACCGGGACGTTGCGGATGAACCAGCGCGCCTGCACCGCAGCCGGGGTGCAGAAATAGTAGAAATGGTAGGCGGCTCGCGGAATGCCGTTCGCCTTCGTGCGGGCCCAATGCTCGTTGAAATACTCGTCGAAACGGTCGCCGCCCTCGGTCGCCTTGATGAAGGCGAAGGAGATGCCGCTGGCCCTGGCCGCCGGCCAATCGACCGAGGTCTGGTATTTGGAGACATCGGTGCCGTGAACGGCATAGTTCCAGGGCGCTCCGCTTTCCCACTCATGCGGTTTGGAATCAGCGAAGCGCGGCGCGCGCACGGCAACCGTCGGGCTGCTTGACGCGGATGGCGACAGCGGCGAGAGATCGTCCACGGTCGAGCAGGCGCCAAGCAGCGTCAGCATGATGAGGCCCGCAAAACGACGCATCGCAAATCCCGAGCCGGATTCAGCCGGTCACTGATGGGTCCGTGCACTGATGGCCGCCGCCTGGTCGAGCCCCCTCCAAGCGATCGCCCCACAGCATCGCTCAGCATATCCTGTGATCGCCGATCATGGTTGATAATCAGTTGACGGCGCTCGACAAGCACCATGATTTGCGGAAGCAATGGCGGCAAATCGATGACATAAGGCTCAGGCGAGAGCCTGGGAGGAAACAGATGCGGTTTGTGGTCAAGATCGTCAAATGGCTGCTTGGCCTGATCGTGTTGGCGATCGCCGCGCTTTTTGCCTGGCTTTACATCGCGCCGCCGGAATTGATCCGGGTCGGCTCCGGCTATTCGGCCAAGATCGTCTGTTCGAACGTCTTCATCGCCGGTCGCGACGCCAATGAGGTGCTCGCCGTCGACGTGCAGGCGCCCGGGCACCCGCTACTGCGGTTGATGCGGGTCTCGGTTGACAAGAACAGGGGAACGGTCTCGGCCGGCCTGCTTGGCTTCCTCGGCAAGAGCGTCGCCGTTGCCCGCGACGGGCTCGGCTGTGCATCGGTTCCGGACGGCGATGTCGGCAAGGTACGGCGGACGGCGATCCATGCCGAGCCATCGGCGGTCGGCCCGGATGCGCTGTGGCCTGAGGGCGAACGGGTCGAGGCATCACAGGATCCGGTGATTGCCAAGTTGCTGGACGATGCGGCGCTGAACGGCACCGGCATGCGCGCGGTGGTGGTGGTCAAGAATGGCCGCGTCGTCGCCGAGCGCTATGGCGACGGCTTTTCCGCCAAGACGCCGCTGCTCGGCTGGTCGATGACCAAGACGGTGAACGCCGCCATCGTCGGTACGCTGGTCAAGGACGGCAAGATGGCCATCACCAACAAGGGGCTGTTCGCGCCGTGGAAGGCGGATAGCCGCGCCGCGATCAGCCTTGCCGACATGATGGCGATGTCGAGCGGGTTGGAGTTCAACGAGGATTATGGCGACGTCGCCGACGTCACGCGCATGCTCTACCTCAAACCCGACATGGCGGGCTTTGCCGAATCCAAGCCGCTAGCGGCCGAGGTGGGCAAGGTGTTTTCCTATTCGAGCGGCACGGCGGTGATGCTGTCGCGCCTCTGGCAGGACGCGATCGGCGACAAGGCCAAGGCACTGACGTGGCCGCGCGCCGCCCTGTTCGAGCCGCTGGGCATGCACAGCGCGGTGCTTGAGACCGACGAGCAGGGCACCTTCGTCGGCTCGTCCTATCTTTACGCAACCGCGCATGACTGGGCGCGCTTCGGTCAGTTCCTGTTGCAAGGCGGGGTGTGGAACGGCAACCAGATCCTACCGGCCGGCTTCGTCGACTGGATGCGGGAGCCGGCACCGGCCTCAAAAGTCTACGGCAAGGGCCAGTTGTGGATCGAGGCCCCGGGCGATGAGGAAACCCCCGGCGCCGGCGTCGCCGCGGGCCTGCCCAAGGACACCTACTGGATGGAGGGACATGACGGGCAGACGGTCGCCATCATTCCCTCGGAGCAACTGGTGGTGGTGCGGCTGGGGCTAACGCCGGCCAAGCTCGGCTACCGGCCGCAGACGATGGTGGGAGCGCTGGTGACGGCGCTGAAATAGAACCTTTCAATTCGCATACAGGCTATCTCTCGCCCATTCGAAGGGTGCAGTCTCGGTGTCGGTACAGGAGGCAATGCATCATGATCGTGGGTTTTATCGGGCTTGGGACAATGGGGCGCAATGCTGCGCTCAATATCAGGCGCGCCGGTTTTGAGATGGTCGTTTACGATATCCGTCCGCAGTCGATGGATGCGCTGACGGCGGTTGGCGCACTACCCGCCACTAGCCCCGCCGACGTGCTGGAGCGCAGCGACGTCGTGGTAACGATGGTGTTTGGGCCTCGAGAGATCGAGCAGGTGGTGCGTGGCGAAAATGGGTTCCTGACCATTTCGTGTGCAGGCAAATACTGGGTGGACATGACCACCAGCAGCCCGAAGCTGATGCGTGCCTTGGCCGCCGAATTTCAGGCCAAGGGAGGCGGTCCGGTCGACGCACCGGTTACCGGATCGGTGGATGCCGCAATCCGCGGCGACATGCCGATGTTCGTCGGCGGTACCGATGCCGATGTCGAGGCGGTGCGGCCGGTTATCGAAGCCATGGGCGAACTGCGGCGTGTCGGGCCGTATGGTAACGGCTACGTGGCAAAGCTGGTCAACAACCAGCTTTGGAAAATCCATGCCGCTGCCATCGGGGAGGCAATGGTGACCGCCAAGCTGGCAGGACTGGAACCGGAGGTCTGGTGGCGGGTCATGAAAGGCGGTGCGGCTGACAGTTTTGTGCTCCAGCATGATGTGCCGTCGATCTTCGCCGGCCACTACGATCCATCGTTTCCGATCGCGCTCTGCCTCAAAGACCTTGGCCTGATCGAGGAGTTGATGACCGAGACCGGCACGCGCAATGAACTCACCCGTGCGACCCATGACCGGTTCAAACTGGCCGGCGAGCGCTACGGTCTCAGCGCCGGGGAAATGACCGTCTGCAAAGTCATTGAGGATGACGCCAACGTCGCGTTACGTGTGGCGGGAGACTGGCTGGCGCCGTGGGATGTCGTGCACGCGGCGGACGGCAAAACCGGTGTTCGATGACCGTTTACCTTTGCCTGCCGATCACTGCCAGCCAGGCATAACCGCGATAAAGCGTGCGGAAACGGAAGCTTGCGCCGGTTCGCCGAGATTCCGATTCCAGGACCTCGCGCAGCGATTCACGCGGCGCGACGTGGAACTTTTTCAGCCAGCCGCGCAGCAAGGTCCGGAACCAGCCCGGCAAGCCTTCCTGCTGGCCGAAATCGACGATGTGCAGCGAACCGCTCGGCGACAGGGCGGCAAGGGCCGCCGCCACGGTCTTTTCCCAGCCGGGGATCATAGACAGCGAGTAGGACACGAAGACACGATCGAAGCGTTCGACACCAAAGAGTGCCTTAGCATCAAAGTCGGTGGCGTCACCCCTAGCCAACAGGACGCGGCCGGACAGGCCTTCGCGTGCAATCGCGGCGCCGGCCGTCTCCAGCATTTCAGCCGAGATGTCGAGGCCGAAATAACGCGCGTCAGGATAGCGACGCGCGGCCAGGATCACGTTGCGGCCGGTGCCGCAGCCGAGTTCCAGCACGGTGCCGCCGGCCGGGACGTCGAGCCCTGATATCAGCCGGTCGCGGCCGAGCAGGTAGTATTTGCGGGTCAGGTCGTAGATATGACGCTGCCAGCGGTAGACGCCGTCCATCAGTTCGGCATGGCTGGCCTTGAATTCGGGGCTGGCCGGCAGCTCGGTGGTGCTCATGCCGCGCGCTTCACATAGAGGTGGAAGCCGCCATAGATGGCCGAGCGGTCGCGGGCCGAAAACTCCCGTGAAGCCTCGTCCTGATAGTCCCACTGGTCGAGCAGCGAGCTGGAGACGCGGCCCGGCAACAGGCTGGGCTCGGCGGCGGTGCGGAAGATGACGCGGGCGCCGGCGGGCGCCGTACGGGTGATTTCCGCCCACAATGCGTTGAGCTGGTCATCGGTCATCCAGTCCTGCGCATCGAGCAGGACGAAACGGTCGACCGCGCCGGCGTCCTTGCCGGCGAGGAATTCGATCAGATTGGCGTGGTGGATGGCGACGCGGTCGACATTGCCGCGGATGGTCTCGTAATGCTGTTTTTCGAGATAGGCGGGCAGGGCGGCCTCGCCGGGATCCGGATAGCGCCGGGCGAAGGCCTGCCAAGCGAAATAGTTGTTCTCCAACGGAAAATCGCAAGCAAGCTTTTCCAGCCGGGCTTTCAGCACACTGGCCATGGTGCCGTCACCGGAGGTGATCAGCGAATCGTATTGCGCCGGCGGAATGCCGAGGCCGAACAGCGAAGCCTTGCGCGATGTCGCCCATTTCAGCAGCTTCTTGTCGAAGACCGGCGCCAGCTCCTCATAGAAGAAGCGGCGCTGCTCGCCGACGTTGCGAGCCTGCATGATGCCGGCAGGGTCGACGCCGAAGAACTTTGCCGTGCGATGGCCCATGGCGATGAACAGGCCAAGCAGGCCGGTCTGGTAGAAATTGCTGTCGAAGACGGCGATGCGCCGGCGACCCCGCCAGTTGCGCCGCTCCCAATAGTGGCGGCTGACCGGATCGAGATGCGGCGCGATGAAACGGTCGTAGGCTGCCGAATTGTGGCTGGTGTCGGCGGCGCCGAAGAAGCGGAACAGATCGCCCTGCGAAGGCAAGTGGCGCACGGCCTCCAGCTTCATGCGGTTCAGCGCGATGTGCGCGGCGTTGAGGTCGACGGCGTCGACCCGTGCCGGCGAACGGGTGAGGTAGGCCAGGATGTTGCAGCCGCCCGAGGCGATGGTGACGACGCGGTGGCCCTGGCCAAGCTGCATCGCCTCCATGTCGACGTCGGGGTCTTCCCAGATCTGTGGATAGACGAGGCCGGAAAACACGAAGGCGAACAGCCGCTCGGAAATGCCGGCCTTCGACAGCGGGCGGTTCTGGTAGACGGCCTTTCCAACTTCCTTGCCGCGGCGAAAAACCAGATCTGCGGAGACGTCCGTCATGGCAAGATGATTCCCCATTTGCTTTGCCGCAAGCGGGTAGCGCAGGGTCATGACAGGCCGGTGACAGCCTGTTGACGCCTCCTTACAGCCTTCCAAATCCGCCCGGCGTCGGTGTCGTCAGGATGACGGCATCGCCGGCCTGCAGCACGGTCTGGTCGCAGGCTTTCAGCAGGTCGATCGTGCCGTCCTTGCGGCGGACCTTGGTCGAGCCAACCTCGCCATCACCGCCGCCATCCAGCCCTTGCGGCGGCCGGTTGCGATGCGAGGACAGGATCGCGCATTCCATCTTTTCGAGGAAGCGGATGGTGCGCCTGGTGCCGTCGCCGGCGCTCCATCTGCCCTTGCCGCCGGAGCCTTCGCGGATGTGGAAATCCTCGAGCATTACGGGAAAGCGCAGTTCCAATACTTCGGGATCGGTGAGGCGCGAATTGGTCATGTGGGTGTGGACGCCGGAGGTGCCGGCAAAGCCGCGGCCGGAGTTCATCTGGCCGGCGGGTGAACCGGAGCAGATCGTTTCGTAGTACTGGTAGATCTTGTTGCCGAAGGTCAGGTTGTTCATCGTGCCTTGCGCGTTGGCCATGGCGCCCATGGCGCCGAACAGCGCGTTGGTGACATGCTGCGAGGTCTCGACATTGCCGGCAACGACGGCGGCGGGGTAGGCGGGTTTCAGCATGCAGCCATCGGGAATGATGATGTTGATGGGTCTGAGGCACCCGGCATTCATCGGTATCATGTCCTCGACCATGACGCGGAAGGCATAGAGCACGGCGGCGCGGGCGACGGGTTCCGGCGCGTTGAAATTGTTCTTCATGACCGGTGATGTGCCGGTGAAGTCGACGGTCGCCTCGCGTTTTTGCCGGTCGACCGTGATTTTCACCTTGATGACCTGGCCGGTGTCGGTCGGGTATTCGTACTGCGAACTATCGGGCAGCCGCTCCAGCACGCGGCGCACGCTTTCGGCGGCATTGTCCTGGACATGGCCCATATAGGCCTCGACGACATCAAGGCCGAAATGCGTGACCATCTTACGCAATTCCGCGACGCCCTTCTCGTTGGCGGCGATCTGCGCCTTGAGGTCGGCGATGTTCTGGTGCGGGTTGCGGGCCGGGTATCGGTGATCGGTGAGCAGCGTTTCCAGCTCCTTCTCGCGGAATTTTCCACGATCGACGATGCGGAAATTGTCGAACAGCACGCCTTCCTCGTCGACCGTGGTGGCAAGCGGCGTCATCGAGCCGGGTGCCGTGCCGCCGATATCGGCATGATGGCCGCGCGAGGCGGCCCAGAAGAGGATGTGCTGCTTGATATCGTCGAAAACCGGCGTCACCACGGTGATGTCGGGCAGATGCGTGCCGCCATTGTAGGGCGCGTTGAGGGCAAAGACGTCGCCGGGGTGGATGTCGCCGGAATTCAGCCGGATGATGGTTTCGACCGAACGGTCCATGGAGCCCAGATGCACCGGCATATGCGGCGCGTTGGCGACCAGCGCGCCGGTGCGGTCGAAGACGGCGCAGGAGAAATCCAGTCTTTCCTTGATGTTGACGGAATAGGCGGTGTTCTGCAGCGTCACGCCCATCTGCTCGGCGATCGACATGAACAAATTGTTGAAGACCTCCAGCATGACCGGGTCGGCCTCGGTGCCGAGCGCTGCCTGCCGGCGCTTTTTCTCGACGCGGCGCAGGAGCACATGGTTCCTGGCGGTGATTTCGGCCTGCCAGCCCGGCTCGATGGCAATTGTCTGGTTCGGCTCGATGATCAAGGCAGGACCCGCTACCCTGTTTCCCGGCTTCAGCGCCTCGCGGCGGAAGATGCCGGAAGCGCGCCATTCACCCTCGGTGAAGATTTCGCGGGTCTGCGAAGAACTTACGGCAAGGTCTTCGGTTTGCGATTCAGTTTCGTCGCGGCCGGTGCCGCCGGTGTCGGTGCCTTCGACGCCGACGGTCTCGACGATCATCGGCTTGTCGTCATAGACGAAACCGAACTGCGCCTTGTGGGCGATTTCGAAATCGCGCTTGGCCTGGAAAATCGAGTCCGCCTCGAAATTCACCGGCAGCGTCGTGTCGGTGCCGTCATAGCGAATGTGCAGCACCGGCTTGGCGGCGACCGTATCCTCGGCGATGCCTTGCGCTGAGAGTTCGGAGATGACTGCTTTTCTCAAGATGGCAATGAGGTTGCCGATCTCCGTTCTGGACTCTTCGGCAAGCGGCTTGAGCAGCGCCTGCTGGCGCGAGGCAAAGACCGAGGACAGGCCGATGCCATAGGCCGACAGCAGGCCGGAGAAGGGATGGATCAGCACCGCCTCCATGCCGAGCGCGTCGGCGACCAGGCAGGCGTGCTGGCCGCCAGCGCCACCGAAACAGTTCAGGAGATATTCGGTGACATCATAGCCGCGCTGGACGGAAATCTTCTTGATGGCGTTGGCCATATTCTCAACGGCAATGGTGACGAACCCTTCGGCGACAGCCTCGGGCGTACGGCTGTCGCCGATTTCGGCGGCCAGCACGGCGAATTTTGACCGCACCGTCTCGACATCGAGCGGCTGGTCCTGGCCGGGTCCGAAAATGGCCGGGAAGAAATCGGGCTGCAGCTTGCCCAGCATGACATTGGCATCGGTGACGGCGAGCGGGCCGCCGCGCCGGTAGGCGGCAGGGCCGGGATTGGCGCCTGCGGAATCCGGCCCGGCACGGAAGCGGCCGGCCTCGTAGTGCAGGATCGAGCCACCGCCGGCTGCGACAGTATGAATTCGCATCATCGGCGCGCGGATACGCACGCCGGCGACTTCGGTGTCGAAGGCACGTTCGTATTCGCCGTCATAGTGGGCGACGTCGGTGGAGGTGCCGCCCATGTCGAAGCCGATGACCTTGTTGAAGCCGGCGAGCTTCGCCGTCTCGACCATGCCGACAACACCGCCGGCCGGCCCGGACAGCAGCGCGTCCTTGCCCTGGAACATGTCGGCGGCGGTGAGGCCGCCCGACGACATCATGAACATGAGATGAGGTTGGTGCGGTCCCTCGGCGGCAGTGCTGGCGCCGCTTCCAACAATCCCCAACTCTCCCGCCACCCTTTGCACATATCGCGACAGGATCGGCGACAGATAGGCGTCGACCACCGTGGTGTCACCGCGGCCGACCAGTTTGATCAGCGGCGAGACCTCATGGCTGACCGAGACCTGGCCGAAACCAAGTTTGCGGCAGACCTTTGCCACCGCCTTCTCGTGGTCGGGGTATTTCCAGGCATGCATGAAGACGATGGCCACGGCGTCGATGCCATCGGCCCTGGCCTGTTCGATCGCCGGCCGGCAGGCGGCGATGTCGAGCAATTGTTCGACGCAGCCGTCTGCGCGCACGCGCTCGTTGATTTCGATGACGCGCTCGTAGAGCTGCTCGGGAAGGATGATCTCCTTGGCGAAGATGTCCGGGCGCGCCTGGTAGGCGATCTTCAGCGCATCGCGAAAGCCCTTGGTGATGAGCAAAAGCACGCGGTCACCCTTGCGCTCCAGCAGCGCATTGGTGGCGACCGTGGTGCCCATCTTGATGTCGCCGATCAGGCCGGGCGGGATCGCGTCGCCAGCGGACAGGCCGAGCAGGTCGCGAATGCCCTGGATGGCGGCATCGGTATAGGCTTCGGGATTTTCGGAGAGAAGCTTGCGGGGATGCAGCCCGCCCTGCGGGTCGCGGCCGATGACATCGGTGAACGTGCCGCCGCGGTCGATCCAGAAATCCCACTTCGTGGTCATGCGGCATGCTCCCGGCATTTTGTCGATGCAATCTGTTAGTTCGCAATGGCTTGGCCGGCAACGGCCATGCGCATGATGTTACATGCGGACACGCAACGTTACGAAACTCATGGCTATCTAATGCATTTCCTCTTCGAGCGTTCACTGGAACGTGAGCGTCTGTTGAAGGAGAGATGATATGAAAAAGCTCATTCTTGCGTCCGTTTCCGCGCTGGCCTTGCTTGGCGTTGCCGCCTGCAGTGACAGCGGCACGGATAACACCACCACCCAGAGTACCAACCCGCCGGCCGCCGAACAGCCGATGAAGCCGGCTACCCCGGAGGCCACGCCGCCGGCCGCGACGCCTCCGGCAACGGATAACTCGACCACGAAGAGCATCACACCCGAGAAGCCTGCCGAGCCGGCTCCGGCAACACCAGCTCCTGCGCCCGCGCAGTAGTCAGTAACGCAGTACTTCGTGTGATGAATGAGAAAGGCCGGCTCACGTCGGCCTTTTTCATGCTGTCCGCGCATTGGCCGCAGCAGGCCTGCGGCACTGTCCCGGCTTGATAGCAAGGGGCGGTGGCTCTAAGAAGCAGGCCATGTCGATTTGGGATCGCCTCGGCGAATTCATCACCCGCGTTTCATCTTCAGCCTCATCGGGTGTCGCCGATGTCGTCGAGGCCGTGCGCACGGTTTTCTCCGGCGATGCGGATTTGCGCCGGCGTGTCGCCTTCTCGGTGGCGATGATCGCGCTGTCGGCCAAGATGGCCAAGGCCGATGGCATCGTCACCCAGGATGAGGTGCGCGCCTTCCAGGAAATCTTCGACGTGCCGCCCAAGGAGACACGCAATGTGGCGCGGCTGTTCGATCTCGCCCAGCGCGACGTGGCCGGTTTCGAGACCTATGCCGAGCGGATGGCGCAGATGTGCGGTTCCGGGCATTCCAACTGCGTGATGCTGGAAGACATACTCGACGGCCTGTTCCACATCGCCAAGGCCGACGGGTTGGTGCATGAGCACGAAGGGCTCTTCCTGCACCGCATCGCCGAGATTTTCCGCATCGACGAGGCCCATTACGAGAGCATCATGGCGCGGCACGTCAATCTCGGCGCCGGGGATCCCTATGTCGTGCTGGGCATCGAGCGCGGCAAGCCGTTCGAAGAGGTCAAGAAGCGCTATCGCAAGCTGGTTTCCGACAATCATCCGGATCGGCTGATCGCGCGCGGCCTGCCGCAGGAATTCATCAAGATCGCGACGACCAGGGTGGCGGCGATCAATGCCGCCTATGAGATGATCGAGCGGGGCCTGCGCCACGCATGAGCGGCTTCCTGCCCGACGAGCCACGTGTCGAGGTCAGGGTATCGCCGAATTTTGGTCCGCGGCGCGACACACTCAAGCCTGATATGATCGTGCTGCACTACACCGGCATGGCGACCGGCGCCGGAGCCGAAGCGTGGCTGTGCGATCCGGCGAGCGAGGTCTCGTCGCATTATCTCGTCCATGAGAACGGCCACATCGTGCAGATGGTCAGGGAAAGCGACCGCGCCTGGCACGCCGGCAAGAGTTCGTGGTTCGGACGCGCCGACATCAATTCCTGTTCGGTCGGCATCGAGATCGTCAATCCGGGACATTCGCTGGGCTATCCCGGATTCCCCAGGCGGCAGATCGATGCGGTGATCGGGCTGTGCAGGGGGATCGCCGGGCGGCATTCGATAGCCGCCGAGCGGGTGCTGGCGCACTCCGACGTGGCGCCGGGGCGCAAGGTCGATCCGGGCGAGAAGTTTCCGTGGCGGACGCTGTTCGATGCCGGTGTCGGCCATCTCGTGGCTGCCGCACCCGTAAGACAGGGGGCCACGCTGACGGCCGGTGACACCGGCGGCGATGTCGAGGCGTTGCAGTCGATGCTGGCGCTCTACGGCTATGGCGTCGAGATATCGGGCATTTTCGACCGGCAGACGGAGATCGTCGTCGAGGCCTTTCAGCGGCATTTCCGGCCGCGCAGGGTGGATGGTGTTGCCGACGGCTCCACGCTGCGGACGCTGCAAAGGCTGCTTGCTTCCATAAGATCCTGACCTCCGGGAGGCCTCTCCCAAGCAATCCTTTCCAATCCTTAAATTACAAGCTGTCACTCAAAGTGACTTGCCTGGCCTTGTTTGGCACCAATTCGAACGTCAAACGGCTGACGTGCAGATGTCGAACCCCCAGCCCCCGGGTTGTTCCGATATTGATTAGGCGTTGCTGCGTGAACATCTTCGCGCAGCCCAGACAGAACAGGATCACATGCAGAAATTGACCGTTTTAACGGCAGCTCTTGCTGCCGGCGTAATGACTTTTGCCTTCAATTCCGCGAACGCCGCGTCATTCAATCCGCGGGCCGATCAGGGGTTTGTCGCGGTATCCGCCAAAAGCGGCAAGGCAGGCCACGACGCCAAGGCGACGAAGCGGGCTTCCGCCAAAGCGGAAAAGGCAAGCTGGTCCAAAGCGAAGAAGTCCACCGCCAAAAGGCAGACGAAGCGCGGCCGCAAGACCGTCGACATGACGGCAACGGCGTCGATTGGCCTCAGGAACGCTGCGGCGTCGACGGCCGCAGTGGCCAGCAGCGGTCAGTATTCCGCAATCGTTGCCCGCTATGCGGCGATCGAAGGCGTGCCGGTGTCGCTCGCCACGGCGGTCATCAAGATCGAGAGCAACTACCGGCCCAACATCGTCGGCAGCGCCGGCGAGATCGGCCTGATGCAGATCAAGCCGGCAACGGCGCGGATGATGGGCTATAACGGTTCCGCCAAGGGCCTGTTCGATCCCGACACCAACATCAAATACGGCATGAAATACCTTGCCATGGCGCGGAGTCTCGGCGGCGGCACCACCTGCGGCACGATTCTGAAATACAATGCCGGACACGCTGCAACGCGGATGAACCCGGTGTCAGCCGCCTATTGCGGCAAGGTCAAGGTGCAGATGGCTGCGCTTGGATCGCCCGCATAAGTCTGCTTTTTCGTTTGCGTTTTTGGGCGTGAACCCCTTTATACGCCTTGCCAGCTGGCTGGGCGGCCGCACCCGCAAACGCCGAAAGGTCGCGGGTGAGGAAAGTCCGGGCTCCATGGAAACACGGTGCCGGTTAATGGCCGGCGGGGGCGACCCCAGGGAAAGTGCCACAGAAAGCAAACCGCCACGGTTTACCCGTGGCAAGGGTGAAAGGGTGGGGTAAGAGCCCACCGCGCGACTGGCAACAGGAGCGGCACGGTAAACCCCACCGGGAGCAAGACCGAATAGGGGCGGTGCGAGGGGAAACCCTCGAGGGCTGTTTCCGGCTCACCGTCCGGGTAGGTTGCGTGAGGCGCATGGCAACATGCGCCCAAGATGAATGGCCGCCACGTTCTCGCCTCGCAAGGGGCGAGGGCCATACAGAACCCGGCTTACAGGCCAGCTGGCAATTCTCTCCATATCGAAGAGAAGTATTTTGAGATCAGCAGGTTGCGCCCTCGGGCGCGCCTGTTGATTCAAGCTTGTTCAGCGATCCATCCATGCAAGCGCAACATTGAGGCCGATGACCTGGCTCGCTAGTCGATTTCAGCCGCTGATCTTGTCCAGCGACGTCTCGATCGCCTTCCAGAGCTCTTCCACCGGCTCGCAGCCGACCGAGAGGCGAACGAAACCAGCGGGAACCGCATCCCCTCGCTTCAAGCGCCGCTCGGCGGAGGTGTGGACGCCGCCGAAGGATGTCGCGGCCTGCATCAGTTCGCAGTTGTTGATGAAATCCTCGGCCTTGTCCTCCGAGGCAAGCTCGAAAGAGATGAGAAAGCCGAAGCGCTCCATCTGGGCGCGGGCCAGGTTGTGCGACGGGTCGCCTTCCAGCCCGGGATAACGCAGGCCGCTGATTGCCCGGTGACCCTGCAGCCGCCGCGCGATGACTTCCGCCGACGAGCACATGCGATCGAAGCGCACATCCAGTGTTTCGAGGCCGCGATGCACTAGCCAGGCTTCGAACGGCCCGGGAATGCTGCCGGAAACCTCGCGCCAGCCGGTCACGGCGGCGATGATATCGGCATTGCGGCTGGCGACATGGCCGAACAGCACATCGGAATGGCCATTGGGTGCCTTGGTGTCGGCGGCAACGACGATATCGGCGCCATGGTCGAGCGGCCGCTGGCCGAAGGGCGTCATGGTCGTGTTGTCGACCACAAGGATCGCGCCGGCTTTGTGAACAGCATCGGCGACGGCCGCGATGTCGCAGATATCCAGCCCCGGATTGGCAGGGGTTTCGACAAACGCCACGCGATAGCCATCGAAGCCGCCATCGAGGAAGGTCGAAGTCGGCCTGACATCGTAGGTGATGCCGAGAGGCTTGAGGAAGCGATCGGCCAGCGCCCTTGTCGTGTGGTATCCGTCCGAAGGCAGCAGGATACGGTCGCCGGCTTTGAGCACGGCAAAAAACGCCGCCGAGATTGCCGCCATTCCGGAAGGGAAGGCGACGCAGGGCGCATCTTCCAGATGAGCCAGCATATGTTCAACCG
>NZ_RZRQ01000146.1:0-14506 GCF_003997785.1 Mesorhizobium sp. M7D.F.Ca.US.004.01.2.1
AGGCAGGGTGCGGCTTTTCGCTGTTTGGCCGCAACCTCAATCAATGCGCCGGGCTCAACGCCACCATCGATCGCATGAATGCCAACCTCGATGCGCTGCAAGGCAAACGCGAGCGGCTTGCCGGCGGCGGCTCGCGCCGTGACCGGGGACGCATCCTGGCGGCGCTTGACGCCAATGGCTGCCGCGACGACACCGTTGCGCCGCGGCGCGCACCCCTGCAGGAAGCGAACCGCGAAGGCGGCAGCACAAACCTGTTCGACCAGCTTTTCGGCGGCAACAGCCAGCAGCTCGATACGCCAGATACACTTGACCAGCCTGACGATCCCGACGAAGAGCGCAGCGTCCGCCGGGTGCTCAACCGGCCCGGCGTACCGGACCTTCCGAGCGTCGGCGGTGAATTCCACACCTCCTGTGTGCGCACTTGCGACGGCTACTTCTTCCCGATGTCGAACTCGGCCTCGACCAGCGACTTCGAACGCGACCAGAAGAATTGCGAATCGAGCTGCCCCGGCACCGAGATGCAGGTCTTCTACTCGCGCGGCATGGACGACGATTCGGCTTCGATGACGTCGTCCGTCACCGGCCGGCCCTACAGCGAATTGCCGACTGCCTATCTCTACAAGCAGTCCAACATGCCGCGGCCGCCGGCCTGCGGCTGCAACGCCGCCGCGCAGGGCTTCCAGATCATCGCCGGCAATCCGCCGTATCAGGAACAGTCGCAGCCCGAAACGGACGCTGCACCGTTCATCCCGGTCCCGGTGTCCAAGCCGGATCCAGGTGCAGATCCGGAAACCCTGGCCAATCTGGAAGGCGGGCTCGACCGCGAGGCGATCAAGCGGCTTTCCGCCAAGCCGGTGACGTCGCCGGTGTCCGCGCTGCCGCCGGAACAGCGCAAGGTCAGGGTCGTCGGGCCAACGTTCCTTCCCGACCCATCAGCGGCAATAGATCTGCAAGCTCCGGCCCCGAAGGCAGTCCGGTAAGGGCTGTTCTGAGCGGCATGAACAACGCCTTGCCCTTGCGGCCCGTCGCTTCCCTGATCTTGCCCGTCCAGTCTTTCCAGATCGTCGCGGTCCAGGGGTCCTCCGGCAGCAGATCGAACGCCTGTCCGAGGAAATCGCGGTCTTCATCGGAAAATTCCGGCATCTCCTGAGGCCCCTCGCGCAGGATGCGCCACCAGTTCACCGCATCGGCCAGCCTGTCGAGATTGCCGCGCACCGCCAGCCAGAACGGCTCGGCCTGCTCGCCCGAGACGCCGAGCACGATCAGCCGGTCCTGTGCCTCGGCGAATGGCATATGATGCAGCAATGTCCGGTTGAGCACGAACAGGTCATCCGGATCGAACTTGGCCGCCGATTTCGATGTTGCCGCTGGATCGAAGCGTTCGGCGAGTTCGCCCATCGTCGGCACCGCCGCGACATTCTCCGAGGTGCCGACCAGCACGGCCAGCGAGGCCACCGCCATAGGCTCGATGCCGTCCTCGCGCAGGCTTTCGATGGAGAGCGCACCGGTGCGCTTCGACAGTCCCTCGCCCGATGCGGTGGTCAGGAGATTGTGGTGGCCGAACACAGGCGGCTCGGCAGCCAACGCCTGGAACAGGGCGATCTGCACGCCGGTGTTGGTGACATGGTCGTCGCCGCGGATGACATGGCTGACGCCCATCTCGATATCGTCGACCACGGAGGGAAGCGTGTAGAGATAGGTGCCGTCCTCGCGCACCAGCACTGGATCGGACAGTGAGGCCAGGTCGACCGTCTCCTCGCCGCGCACCAGGTCGTTCCAGTGGATTTCGGTGCGCTCCGGCTGTTGCGGATCGCCTGAGAAATTGGGGAGGAGAAAACGCCAGTGCGGCCGGCGGCCATCGGCCTGGTATTCGGCGATCTGCTCATGCGTCAGGGCCAGCGCCTCACGGCCATAGACCGGTGGCAGGCCGCGCGTGCGGCGCACCTTGCGCCTGAGATCCAGCTCCTCCGGCGTTTCATAGCAGGCATAGAGAACGCCTGCCGCCTTCAGCCTCTCGACCGCCGCGTCATAGACCTCGAAACGTCGCGACTGGTACTCGGTGGCATCGGGAAAAATACCCAGCCAATGCAGATCATAGAGGATGGCATCGGAAAATTCCTGCTTCGAGCGCGCAATGTCGGTGTCGTCGAAGCGCTGGATGAAGCGGCCCTTGTTGTTCATGGCAAACAGCCAGTTGAACAGAGCCGTGCGCGCATTGCCGATATGGATGCGGCCGGTCGGCGAAGGGGCGAAACGAACGGTAACTGTCATGAGCGGGGCGTACCGGATGCTTTTGTGATTGACAAGACGCGCCCCCGCGCTGTCCGGCAGACATAGAACATGGCGGCTGGAATGAAAAGACCGGGCGGCGTGCGCCTCAGGCGGCGCTTAATGCATGTCGTCCAAACGTGATCTCGGTTTTGGGAAAACGACATGCATAAGAAACAAAGACCTAAAGCGCGTCGCCTGAATCCGTTCAAACGCGACGCGCTTTAGGCGGCGGCCAGTCTGGCGGCGCCCGCCATGACCGAGTGCAGCCAGCCGGCGGAGCCGGCGAACAGGTCGTTAAGGCGATCAGCGGCCGAAGTCATCGGAACTGAGGCGGGTCCAGCGGTCACCCATCACCCCACCGATAAAGATGTCACCGGCGCGGACCGCTTCCGTGACCTCAGCGATTCGCGAGCGGACCATCGTTCCTCCGGCATAGCGGAAGAAGAGATTCTTGTAGCCGAAGAGTTGAGGCATGAATCTGCTCTGCGGCTGCCCGGTGATGCCCACGCAGCCCATATCCCACGCGGCCGCGATAAGGCCATCCAGCGTCGCGCGCCAGTGAGATCCGGACGCCTGGATTTGCAACAGGCTCGCGATGTCGCCGGCTTGACCGTAGAAGGCATAACAACCGAGCATTTTGCCCGTTTCGTCGTAAGTTCCGCCGAAATGAAGTGGGCCGTCGGCCCGCTTCTCGGCCGCCAGCGCGAGCAGCCGTGGCAGCTCGCCATCCTTCCAGCTCGGCCGAAGAGAGTAATCGGACAGCAGGGTCGGCAGCCGCTCGGCAAATTGCGCGGAAGTGATCGGCTCACTGTGGACCCGTTGCGACGATGAAGCCTGGACGGGGAGCTCGAACCTTCTTTTCGCAAGAGCATCGAATGCTCTCGCGCAGGGATCGAGCGCCAAGCGAGGCAGGCCAGGCCATTTGCGGTGCAGTGCAGCAGCGGCCATCGCGGCTGGTCGGAAAATACAGGTCCATCCCAGACAATGCACCGGCAGGAGCTGATACTTCATCGGGCGCGCGAAGGCCAAAGATGTCCTGTTGGCCGAATCGGTCAGCTGCAGATCGAATTCGCCTTGGTGCAAGGCACGTAGCAATTGCGGCCCGGCCGAGCCGTCATCGGTGCCGGCGTCGGCCATGAGCGGACCGATGATCGCCGCATTCAATGCCGCTCCGTTGAGCTCGTAGCGGGCTTTCAGGACGCCGAGGAACCCACCCAGACGACCTTGCCGGTTGACCTGGACAAGAGCGTTGCTCGCACCGGACTGGCCGGCAGGGTCAAGATAGATCTCTCTCATATAGTCGGCCGTCTCCGCGATCGCGCGATCGAGGAGATGACGCCGCCGCTGCCGAAACTTGGTCAGGAAGAGTGCGGCGACGCTCTCGAGATCTTCGGCAGCGAGCGGCCGAACAGAGCCATGCGATTCCAGCACCGACGGCGCAACCACCTTTCCCGGACCGGCATTTGCGGAAACAACATGCATCGTGAAGAGCGTCCCTGGGTTGCTTTATTAAAATATATATCAACCAAAGGTAGAAACAACATATCTCGATCGGTATGATGAACAGGCGTCTCAAAAACTCAAGGTCTGGAAAAGGACTTCACTGGCAGATTGGCTCGGCCTGCATACGCTGAGCGACAGGGACTTCGGACGTCTCAGGTCTGCCGATGTACTCGCAACAGGTTCGGCTCCGCCCTGCGCCACCCCGCACTGCTGACAACGCCTGATAGAGGTGGCCTCCGGCCGCCGAAGCCGGAGGCCACCTCAGGTCAGCTGACAAGTCCCTTGGTCAGCTCCAGCGCCTGACGCTCGAACAGGCGGCGGTAGATACCGCCCTTCAGCCGGATGAGTTCGTCATGCGAGCCTTCCTCGACGATCTTGCCGCGATCGAAGACCAGCAGCCTGTCGAGCGCCCGCACCGTCGATAGCCGGTGCGCGATGACCAGCGTCGTGCGGCCGACCATCAGCCGCTCCATCGCCTGCTGGATCAGCACCTCCGATTCCGAATCGAGGCTCGATGTCGCCTCATCGAGGATCAGGATGCGCGCATCGGCAAGGAACGCGCGCGCGATCGCCACACGCTGCCGCTCGCCGCCCGACAGTTTCACGCCGCGTTCGCCGACCAGCGTGCCGTAGCCCTTCGGCAGGTTGGTGATGAAATCATGCGCGCTCGCCAGCTTTGCGGCATGCTCGATCTCCTCTTGCGTGGCACTCGGCCTGCTATAGGCGATGTTTTCGGCCAGCGACCGGTGGAACAGGATCGGCTCCTGCTGGACGATGGCGATCTGCCCGCGCAGCGACGCTTGCGCCACCTGCGAGATGTCCTGGCCGTCGACCAGGATTTCCCCCGCATTCACGTCATAGAGCCGCTGGATGAGCTTGACGAAGGTCGTCTTGCCCGAACCCGAATGGCCGACGAGCCCGACACGTTCACCCGGCGCGATATCGACCGAAAAGTCGCGATAGAGCGCCGATCGGTGATTGCCGTAGTGAAAGGTGACGTTGTCGAAGCTGATCCGTCCTTCAGTGATCCGGATCGGCTTGGCGCCAGGCCGGTCCTCGATGCCGAGCGGTTCGAACTGGAAATCGACCAGCTCCTCCATGTCGTTGATCGAGCGCTGCAGATTGCGGATATGCGTGCCTATATCCCTGAGATAGCCTTGCAGCACGAAGAACGAGGTCAGCACGAAGGCGACGTCGCCGGCGCTCGCCTGCCCCCATGACCACAGCATCAATGCCAGGCCGATCACCGCCGCGCGCATGACCAGCAGCAGCGCCCCTTGCGTGGTGCCGTTGATGGTGCCGCGCACCCAGGTGCGCCGCGTGCGCGCACGCCATTTGGCGACGACCCTGGCCAGGCGGCGCTCCTCGCGCTCCTCGGCGCCAAAGCCCTTGACCACGGCGTTGCAGCTGACCGCGTCAGCCAGCGAGCCGCCGAGGCGTGTGTCCCAGGTGTTGGCGAGCCTTGCCGCCGGCGCGACATAGCCAAGCGACAGCATTGCCGTCACCATGATGAACAGCACCGAGCCGGCGGCAACCACCGCGCCCATCAGCGGCCAGAACCAGCCCAGCAGCAGCGTCGAGCCGACCAGCATGACCACGGACGGCAGCAGCGCGATGAGGATGGTGTCGTTGAGCAGGTCCAGCGCCCACATGCCGCGCGTCACCTTGCGCACGGTCGAGCCGGCAAAGCTGTTGGCATGCCAGTCGGTGGAAAAGCGCTGGACGCGATGGAAAGCATCGGCGGCAATGTCCGCCATCATCTTCAGCGTCAGCTCGACGATCCCCATGAAAGCAAGGTTGCGCAGCACGACGCCGGTCAATGCCAGGGCCATCAGCATCGAAAACGCCGCCATCGCGGCATTCCAGGCAATCGTGTCGGCGCCGGCGCTGCTGGCGACGGCGTCGACCAGCCGGCCGGAATAGAGCGGCGTCAAAACGTCGGCCAGCGTCGACAGCAGGAAGCCGCCCATGATGAGCGAAAGCCGCCACGGCTGGCGCCGCCAATGGGTGAACGTGAAGCCAAGAACGCTGCGAAAGGCGCTCGCGCGCAAATCGATCTTGAAACGAGCCATGATGTCATTCGGGCGCAAACGAGCCCGATCCCAGTAAAGGTCGAAAATTGAAGAAGCCGCGCAAGGGGCTAATGAGTGCCCAGAAGCGGAGTGGCATATTTGGCGTCTCGCCCGTAATCGGGCGGCGACCGGCATCGGCATAAGCCTGTGCTCGATCCGGCATCACTGCGAGGACAAAACCCTCGCGGAGCGCCGGATGAGACCTAGGCTTCGCGGCCTCGCATTACCATTTGAAATACTGCCATTCGGACCTCCCGCAAATGAATCGCGGAAAGGTCCTTATAAAGACGCCCCGATGCATCGCCAAGATCAACTCACGCCAAAAGTGTATCTGGTCCAACCACTGCGATTATTTTGCAACAATGCGGCAAACCATCGCCGCGCGCCGCTTCATCTGGGATCGCGATCGAACCGCATGTAACGGCCATCGGTCGATGGCTTGAATCCAAGCTTTTCATACAAACTATGGGCGTCGCTGGTCGACAGGCTCCAGTGGAAAACAGTCCTGACTTCAGGATGATCGATCAGGGCCTGGACGAGCCGGCTGCCGATGCCCTGCCCGCGATGCTCGGGCCAGATGATGATGTCGGCGAGATAGGCGAACACCGTACGGTCAGTGATCGCCCGCCCGAAGCCGACCTGCTTGCCATCGATGTAGGCGCCGACGCAAAGCGAATTGGTGAAGGCGCGGTGATGGACTTCGTCGCTGCGCCCGGCGCCCCAATAGCTCGCCATCAGCAGGTCGGATGTCGCACGGAAATCGATCCGTGACAGGTCGAAGCTGATTTCACAGTCGGGCATGACTACCCTTGCCTGCGGCATGGCGTGAACTTTCGGTCAGGAAACAGTGTCTAGCCGATCCCTGAACCGGTTGGTGATGGGATAGCGGCGGTCGCGGCCGAAGTTCTTTTTGGTGATCTTCACACCGGGCGCTGCCTGCCGGCGCTTGTATTCGGCGATGTAGAGCAGATGCTCGATGCGCGTCACCGTCGCCCGGTCATGGCCGCGCGCGACGATGTCGTCGACACCCATCTCGTTTTCGACCAGGCATTCCAGGATATCGTCGAGCACCGGATAGGGCGGCAGCGAATCCTGGTCGGTCTGGTTCTCGCGCAATTCCGCCGACGGCGCCTTGTCGATGATGTTCTTCGGGATCACCTCGCCCGAGGGCCCAAGTGCGCCCGGCGGCACGTGGCTGTTGCGCCAGCGCGACAGCGCGTAGACCTGCATCTTGTAGAGGTCCTTGATTGGATTGAAGCCGCCATTCATGTCGCCATAGAGCGTGGCATAGCCGACCGACATCTCGCTCTTGTTGCCGGTGGTGACGACCATCGAGCCGAACTTGTTGGAGATCGCCATCAGGATGGTGCCGCGCGCGCGGCTCTGCAGATTCTCCTCGGTAATGCCTTCCTTGGTGCCTTCGAACATCTGCGTCAGTGCGTGCAGGAAGCCCTCGACCGGCTCGAAGATCGGCACGATGTCATAGCGGCAGCCGAGCGCACGGGCGCAGTCCTCGGCATCTTTCAGCGAGTCCTTCGAGGTATAGCGGTAGGGCATCATCACCGCGCGCAGCCGTTCCTCGCCGAGCGCATCGACGGCAAGCGCTGCGCAGATCGCCGAATCGATGCCGCCCGAGAGACCAAGCACGACGTTCTTGAAACCGTTCTTGTTGACGTAGTCGCGCAGGCCCAGCATGCAGGCGCGATAGTCGGCTTCCTCCCGTTCCGGGATTTTCGACATCGGCCCTTCCGAGCAGACCCAGCCTTCGTCTTGACGCTTCCAGGTGGTGACGTCGACTGCTTCCTCGAACTGGCTCATCTGGAAGGCAAGTGTCTTGTCAGACCCTATGGCAAACGAGGCGCCGTCAAAGATCAGCTCGTCCTGACCGCCAAGCTGGTTAGCATAGATCATCGGCAGCCCGCATTCGATGACCTGGCGGATGACGACCTGGTGGCGGACATCGATCTTGGCGCGATAATAGGGCGAGCCGTTCGGCACCAGCAGGATTTCCGCCCCGCTTTCGGCCAGCGTCTCGCAGATGTCGACGTCGCCCCAGATGTCCTCGCAGATCGGAATCCCGATGCGTACGCCGCGGAAATTGACCGGTCCCTGGATCTCCGGTCCGGCCTGGAAGACGCGCTTCTCGTCGAACTCGCCGTAGTTCGGCAGATCGAGCTTGTAGCGCTCGGCAATGATCTTGCCGCCATCGGCGAAGACGATCGAATTGTGCGTGCCGCTCTTGCGCTTCAGCGGCGTGCCGATGATGACGCCCGGCCCGCCATCGGCGGTATCTCTGGCGAAGTCTTCGGCCGCCTTTTCGCAGGCTTTCAGGAAGGCCGGCTTCAGCACCAGATCCTCCGGCGGATAGCCGGCGAGGAAAAGCTCGGTGTAGAGCACGAGATCGGCGCCCTGGCGGGCGGCATCCGCCCTCGCCTCGCGGGCCTTGGCGAGATTGCCAGCAATGTCGCCAACAGTCGGATTGAGCTGGGCAACGGCGATGCGCAGGATGTCGAGTTTCTTGGTCATGTCTGCTGACTTAGCGCGGCAAATTTCGCCGGGCAATGGCGTTCGTTTGGACCACTTCGGACGATTGACGTACGTCAATCGTGCCCCCGACCGAATGACTAATGTCATTCGTGGCCAGGCAGCCTTGTATCAGTCGTCGCCCATATATTCGCGCAAGGCTTGCGGCGAATGGTTGTCACCGATCGACATCGCCAGGATGCGAGAAATATGCCGGCGCGGCAGACCCGTCTCCGCCGCCCATTGATTGATTTGCCTCTGGATCTTGTCCAGGTCCTTCTTCGAGGTCGGGCTTTCGGCGATGTCGAGGCCCGCGTCGCGCAGAGCCGCGGCCATATCGCCCGATATGACAAAGGCATCCCAGCCCAGCCAGCGCAGAAAATACTGGCCGGTGTTGCCGCCGAGCCGGCTGCCATGCTTGCCGAGGTAAGCCATCAGCCCGACCTGATCATCAGCCGGCCAGTTGGCGAGGAATTCGCCGAAGCCGCCATGCTCCTTCGACACGCGCTCGACGAAGGCAGCATTGTCGCGAACGGATTTGATCTTCTGCGGATTGCGCACGATGCGCTGATCGGAAGCCAGATCGTGCCAGAAATCATCGGGCTGGAACAACAGCCGCTTCGGCTCGAAACGCAGGAATGCCTCTTCGAAGCCTGGCCATTTCTGTTCGATGACTCGCCAGACGAAACCGGCGGCAAAGACGCGCTCGGCCATAACAGACAGAATGCGATTGTCCGCAATGTCAGCCACGGCGGCATTGTCGGGCACCGGACCCAGCAGTGACGTCAGTTCCTCCTCGCCGCCTTTGCGTTTTGCAGCGCGTGCGCGGATTTTCTTGAAATCGGGCATTCTGCTTGCATCCTCACGTCGTGCTTTTGACGAACCGGCATCTTCCTATATGGAAACCAGGCTGCCAAGCCGATGCTTTATATGGAGACATCCATGAACAAGACCGTGCCGGAACTGGCCAATCGCTGGCTGAGGCGAAACCCGGAGAATTTGAGCGAGCTTGAGAGGCGGGTGCTGCAGAGCACCGTCGACCGCAAGCCCATATCGCAGGACATCAACGACAGTCTTGCCGGCCTTCAGGGCGCGGGCGACCGTATCGCCGATGCCATTGCGCGCGTCGGCGGTTCGTGGACGTTCATCCTGTCCTTCATCGCCTTCCTGATCCTCTGGATCGGCGCCAACTGGTGGCTGCTGGGGCAAGATTCGTTCGACCCCTACCCCTTCATCTTCCTTAACCTCGTCCTCTCGATGATCGCCGCCCTGCAGGCGCCGGTGATCATGATGTCGCAGAACCGCCAGGCGGCGCGCGACCGCATCGACGCTGCCCACGACTACGAGGTCAACCTCAAAGCCGAGATCGAGATCATGGCGCTGCATGAAAAGCTGGACGAGCTGCGCCACAGCCAGATCATCGGCATGCGCGACGAGATCGCGCAGATAGCCGAACAACTGAAGCGGATTGACGAACGGCTCACCCCCCAGACCCAACCCTCATGACGCAGGCTATCCATCATTTCATCGAACAGTATGGACTGCTTGCCGTCTTCATCGGCTGCCTCGCGGAGGGTGAAAGTGCCGCAATCCTCGGCGGCTTCTTCGCCCACCAGCAGGTCTTCGTCTTGTGGCACGCCTTCCTTGCGGCTGGCCTCGGCGCCTTCATCGGCGACACTTTCTTCTTCATCCTTGGACGAAGCTTTGCTGACCATCGCTATGTCGTCAGGTTGCGCACGCGGCCCGGCTTCCGCCGCGCCTACCGTCTGCTCAATACCCACCCCAACATTTTCGTGCTGTCGAACCGCTACGTCTACGGCATGCGCTTGGTCGGCGGCATCGCGGCCGGACTTTCCAATATCCCTGCGCCGCGCTTCGTCGTCCTCAACGCCATCTCATCGGCGATCTGGGCGGTGCTGTTCGGCACGATCGGTTATGTCTTTGGACTGGGCGCAGAACACTTCGTCGGCCAGGCTTTGATGCGTCACGAGCGATTGCTCGTCGGGCTAGGCATCGGCCTGACCGTGGCGATCCTTGCCTGGTTCGTCGCGCGTCACACCGCCAAGAAGGAGCGCGCCAAAGAGAGTTGATCTAGGCTGGCCGTCCAGGGACGTCCTAGTCTACGCCGAGCGCCACATCACCCCGATCGAGGATCAGCGGGATGATCAGGTCTTCCTCGTCGGCAAGATGCCGGGTCAGCATGGCGATCAGCCGGCTGTTTTCGTCGGCATAGGCGTCGGCGGCGAAGCGCTGTCTGTCCTCGCTCTCCTGAAGCGTCTTGATGAAGGCATTGGCAGCCTCGGCATTGCGCTCCAGCCCTTCATGGATGATGTGGTGGTCGGCATCGAGTATCTCGAAGCCGCGCTTCAAACGGGGCTCGGCCTTGGCGAAGACCGGGAAATATTGGTAATCCTCGACATTGTGGTGACCGTCGAGATTGCCGAGAAAATGATTGAGGCGAGGCGCGAACCAGCGCGCGAAGTCGGGCGCCGTCAGCCTGCCCTCGCGGTAGTCGCCAATGCCCTTGGTCAGCATGCCGCCAAGTTCGCGGAACATGTCGTGCCGCTGCAGCCACATATTGGCGATGCCGTGGATGTTGGCGTGCCCCTGCCAGTTTTCGCGCGGATATTTTTCGACCAGCCAGCGAAGGTCGTCCGGCAGGCCCTTGCGTTCGAGCAATAGGAAGTTAGCGACTTCAGACATGACGGTTTCCTTTAGTTACCGTCATATAGGAGCCAGCATGCTAGATCGGTAGACCGGTGATCCGCTCGATGATGGCGATGCCCCAGACACCGGCGACGATGAGCACCGAAATCAGCACCGCCAGCGAACCGCAGTCCTTGGCCAGCTGGATGTCGACATTGAACTCGCGGCTGAACGCGTCGCACGCCGCCTCGATGCCGGTGTTCAGCACTTCGACCATGATCAAGAGCAGCACCGCGCCGATCAGCAAGGCATAGCCGCGCCACGAGATCGAAACGAACCAGCCGAGCGGCAAGGCGAGCGCCAGCAGCATCAGCTCCTGCTGGAAAGCCTTTTCGCTGACGGCCAGTTTGCGAAACGCCCGCACCGAATTGAAATAAGCGTCGATCAGCCGCTGCATGCCAAACCCCTTTCCGAATCACCGGCACGGGATAATGCAATGGCTGGCCAGATCAATGGAATAAGGTGACTTGTCCAAGATTCACTCCGCGACCGGGATGGACGGCGTCGACTTTTCAAACTGCGGCAGCCCGTCGCCGATCGAATAATAGTCGCCCTTGTCACCGACAAAGATATGGCATTCTCCCTCGAGACTTGTCGGCCTGTCGAACGATCCCGCCATGACTGAAATGTAGTCCTGGTCTCGCGGCTTCCAGAACAGGACCGACCCGCATGTCTTGCAAAACCCGCGCCTGGCGAAGGCTGACGCTTCGTACCAGGTGATGCTTTCCGTGCCTTCGATCACGATGTCGGCGTTGGCAACATTGGTCGCGGCATAGAAATGTCCGCTCTGCTTGCGGCATTGCGAGCAATGACAATAGACGACGCCGCGCAGCGCTCCGTGCGTTTTGAAGCGAACCGCTCCGCACAGACACGATCCCCGGTGACTATCACTCACGTCGACCCCTCCTTGAAGAAAACTCTGACTGGCATCAGCATCGCCATCAGGATTCCAGCTTTGCGGCGCCCACACGCAAGCAAATGCGACATGTATTGGCGCGGCAAATCCGAAATTCAGTTCCATTTTTAAGAGCGCAATGCGCGAATTTCCGATTCAAAGCCACCAAACTGGCGTCGGTATGGATTGTTATGCCCGAATTGAAGCTTCTACAGCCGCAGGTAGAGAAAGACGTGTCCGTTTTTTTACAAATTAAGGAAACTTTAGCGCCAGCGCATTTATGGTCACGGCAAGCGAAGGTCGTGGGTGGGGACGCATCCTTCGTAAGTTGTTCTGAAGTGCCTGTCGCATTCCCCAGGTCGGCGACACAGGGAACCCGCGAATTCTGCGCCGGGATCCGAGGGGAAGAATCAAAAATGCAGCCGGCAGTTCTCCCGACCGAACGAAGCACCGACATCGCAGCCACCGCTGTTGCCACGATGCGCCAGCTGGGCGTGCTCGGCCTGCCGCGCAACTACGAGATCTTCTACGAGGCCCTGAGCGGCACCAATCGCGAACTCAGCCTCGCCGTCGTTTCGCTGAGCAGCCGGCCGACACAGGATGAACTGGATCAGATCGGACGCACTTTCTTTGCCCACAATCATGGCCCCAGCATTGTCGAGCATGCCAGAGACGTCATTGCCAGGGAGCTCGAGGAAGTCGCTTCGCTGTTGAGGAGCGAGCGCAGCCACATCGAGAAATACGGCAGGATCCTCGATGAGACATCGAGCGGCCTCAGCGGCCGCAGCCTTCTCTCTCAGGATCTTTTGCAGAAGATCGCCAACGCCATGGCGATTGCCACCAATTCGACGATCGATCACGGCCGGCAGGTGGCCTCGACGCTCAGCGACAAGACGGCCGAACTGGAGAGCGTCAAGTCGAAGCTCGAAGAGTACAAGCGGCTGGCCGACACCGATCCCTTGACCCACATCTGGAATCGCCGCGCCTTCGACAAGGAAATCACCAGGATCTACAACAGCAACAAGGGTATCCTGTTCAACGCCTTGGTCCTTGCCGACATCGATCGCTTCAAGGACATCAACGACCGCTACGGCCACCCGGTCGGCGACAAGATCATCCAGATCATCGCCGACATCTTGCAGACCAGCATTCGCGGCGACATGTTCGTCGCCCGCACCGGCGGCGAGGAGTTCGCGCTGATCATCGAGGGCGCCAGCGAGGACGCCACCTATGAGATCGCCGAGCGCATTCGCGCCCTGATCGAGCAGACGCCGTTCACCAGCAGCCAGACCGGCACGAATTACGGCACCGTCACCGTCTCGATGGGCATCTGCATGGCATCCGAGGCCGAGGGGCCGGAGGATCTCTACACCAAGGCCGACCGGGCGCTCTATCGCTCGAAGGTCAGCGGCCGCAACCGCGTCACCAAGCACTCGACGATGGCTGGCCGGGCCGGCAAGAGCTGGCTGCTCTACAAGAAGGACTGAAGCCTTCTATTTTGCCGATCGCGCCGGCACGGGCGTAGGCACAAACTATCGGCTGAAAATGAAAAAGGCGCCAAGTTTCCAAGACGCCTTATTGATCAAATTGAAGTGGCCGGATCAACCGTTGACGGCCTGCTTATGCTGCACCGGGTGGCTCTTCTTCAACAGATCCGAGACCAGGAACGCCAGTTCGATCGCCTGATCGGCGTTGAGGCGCGGATCGCAATGGGTGTGATAGCGATCCTGCAACTCCTCGGCCGTGATGGCGCGCGCGCCCCCGGTGCATTCGGTGACGTTCTTGCCGGTCATCTCGACATGGATGCCGCCCGGATGTGTGCCTTCGGCGCGGTGCACCTCGAAGAAGGTCTGCACCTCCTTTAGGATGCGGTCGAACGGCCGCGTCTTATAGCCTGCGGCCTCGATCGTGTTGCCGTGCATCGGGTCCGACGACCACACCACGGAGCGGCCTTCCTTCTGCACCGCGCGAACTAGCTTCGGCAGGTGGTCGGCGACCTTGTCGGAGCCGAAGCGGGCGATCAGCGTCAGCCGGCCGGGCTCGTTTTCGGGGTTGAGCAGGTCGATAAGCTCCAGCAGCCCGTCCGGCGTCAGCGACGGGCCGCATTTCAGGCCAAGCGGATTCTTGATGCCACGGCAATATTCGACATGCGCATGGTCGGGCTGGCGGGTACGGTCGCCGATCCAGATCATGTGGCCTGAGGTGGCGTACCAGTCACCGGAGGTCGAATCGACGCGGGTCAGCGCCTCCTCGTAGCCGAGCAGCAGCGCCTCATGGCTGGTGTAGAAATCGGTCTCGCGCAGCGCGTAGTTGGTTTCCGAGGTGATGCCGACGGCCTTCATGAAGTCCATCGTCTCGGTGATGCGGTTGGCGAGCGATTCGTACTTCTCGCCCTGCGGACTATCGGACACGAAGCCGAGCATCCAGCGGTGCACATTCTCCAGGCTGGCATACCCGCCCTGCGCGAAGGCGCGCAGCAGGTTGAGCGTTGCCGCCGACTGGCGGTACGCCATTTCCTGGCGGGCAGGATCTGGAA
>NZ_RZRQ01000147.1:0-14439 GCF_003997785.1 Mesorhizobium sp. M7D.F.Ca.US.004.01.2.1
CCGCTGAAGTCTCGAACTCCGCCGACATCGACCGCCACACCAAGACCGATGCGCTGAAGATCCATTACGCGCAGGTCGACGGCGACAAGAATTTCTCGAAGCCCGACGAGATCGTCAGCATGGAGGACGAGCCCGGCCATCAGGAACTCTGCGACCGCGAGCAGGCCTTCTTCCTGCGCGCCATCCGCGAGGATCTCGACCTCACAGAGCAGATGGATGCGGCGGTCAACAGCCTGCGCATCGTGCTCGCCGCCGAGCAGAGCATCGCGCTGGGGCGGACCGTCGACCTGGCCTGAAGTCGCGCCAGCCCCCTCATCCGGCCGCTTCGCGGCCACCTTCTCCCCGCTGGGGAGAAGAGGGGGGCGCCAGCGCGCGACAGTCTCCTCTCCTCCCTTGGAGAGGTCAGCCGAGCGAAGCGGAGGCTGGGTGAGGGGGCCGCTGCCCGAACGCGGTTATCTGTGGGGCATCAACACAAAGCCCATTGGTTGAGGGAGAGAGACATGGTCACCGACAGTCTGCTGAAAACCTATGCCGAGTCCGATGCACTCGACCTGGCCGGGCTGGTGCGCAGCGGCCAGGTTTCGCCGGCGGAACTGGTGGAGGTAGCGATCACGCTGGTCGAGCGGCTCAACCCGGCGCTCAACGCGGTCATTCACCGCCTCTACGACATGGCGCGCACCCAGGCCGAGACGGTCGACAAATCAGCACCCTTCGCCGGCGTGCCGTTCCTGCTCAAGGAGCTGGCTTCGTCCTGGACAGGCGCGCCAAACACCAATTCGTGCTTCTACCTGAAAGACGTCGTCGCCGACTTCGACACCGAAGTGGTTCGCCGCATGAAGGCGGCCGGGCTGGTGCTGGTCGGCAAATCGAACGCGCCGGAAAACGGCTGGTCGATCACCACGGAACCAAAACTCTACGGTGTGACCAAGAACCCGTGGAAGGACGGCATCACGCCGGGCGGCTCAAGCGGCGGTGCTGCCGCGGCCATCGCTTCGCGCATGGTGCCGATCGCCGAGGCCAGCGATGGCGCCGGCTCGATCCGCATCCCGGCCTCCTGCTGCGGCATTGTCGGGCTAAAACCGTCGCGCGGCCGTGTCAGCCTCGCGCCTTTCGGCGACTATTGGTATGGCGGCGCCTATTTCCTGTGCTGCTCGCGCACCGTGCGCGACACCGCGGCCTATCTCGATGCGGTCGCCGGCGCGCTGCCGGGCGACCCCTATACGCCGCCGGTGCCGGACGGTTCGTGGCTCAGCCTGTCGACGCGGGCACCGAAGAAGCTGCGCATCGGCTTCTCCATCACGCCGCCCAACGGCACGGCGATCGATGCGGAGGTGAAGGCGGCAGTGCTGTCGACCGTGGCGGCGCTCGAGCGTCTCGGACACCATGTCGAGGAGCACGACATGGCGCTCGACGCTACCAAGGTGTGGAAGACCTACACCAACATGACCTGCGTGCAGACGGCGGCGACCTTCGACTACCTTGAAACGGTCATCGGCCGGCCGGTGACGCCAGGCGACGTGGAGGCGGTGACCTGGGCGATCATCGAGCGCGGCCGCTCGACCAGCGGCACCAGGCACATCTCCGATGTCGAGCAACTCAGGCAGATCGGCCGCGACATCGTCGGCGACCTCGGCGCCTACGATCTCTTCATAACCCCGACGCTGACACAGCTGCCGCGCCCGTTCGGCTATTACGACATGTCGGAGACGGATATCGACCGCTACAACGCCAAATGGGCGGACTCGGTGTTTGCCTTCCCCTTCAACATTTCCGGTCAGCCGGCGATATCGCTGCCGCTCGGCTGGTCGAAAGGCGGCGTGCCGATCGGCGTGCAACTGGTCGGCCGCTATGGCGACGAGGCGACGGTGCTGGCCGCGTCGGCGCAGCTCGAACAGGAGATGCCATGGAAGGAGAGGCGGCCAGCGGTGAGTGCATAAGCCGGCTAACCGATTGTCTCCAAGCGCCTCGGCAAGCGGTTCATGGCAACAGGTCCGTCCGGCGTGATCAGGAACTGGTCCTCGAGATTGAAGCTGGCGAGGCCGTCGATGTAGAGCGGGATCTCGAAGGCCAGCACCATGCCTGCTTCGATCACGACATCGCTGTCGGCCGCAATGAACGGCCATTGCTCGGAGAAGACCAACTGGCCGACACCATGGCCGAAATGACCGCGGCGGTAGGAGCGCAGCCCTTGCCGCGCCAGGCTGTCGGTGGCGACGCGATGCACGTGGGCGAGGGTGTTGCCGGGGACAAGGGATGCCAGCCCGTCGTCAAAGGCCCGCTCGGCGATGGCATGCAGTTCGGCCTGCTCGGCGGATGGCGGCCCAAAGGTGAAGTTGCGCGACATGTCGGAGGCGTAGCCGCCGACCGTGCAGACCATGTCGCACTTCAGCGGATCGCCGGGCATGGCTTTCGCATCGGTGCTTTTGGCCCGGGCGCCGAGCGTGACATATTCGGCCGTGGCGACCGGATGGGCCAGTCCGGCCGCGGCCGTGGTGACACCTTCCCGGTAGAGCGCTATGAGATCGGCCTGGCGCATGCCGGCCATGGCATCCACCTGCAGCCGGTCCAGCCCGGCTTCCGACAGGATGATGCCTTGCTGGAGAAGGTCGATCTCGCGTTGCGACTTGATGGCCCGCAGCCTGTCGAGCACCGCCGAGCCGTCAACCATCGCGCAGCCCGGCAGCAGTGCCTGCATGGCAGAGAAATCGGCGGTGGCGATGAAATCGAGATCGACGCCGAGCGTTGCGCGCTCGAGGCCGAAGCCCTTCAGGATCTCCTTCAGCGCGCGGACGGAATGGGCGAGTTCGAATGTCGCGGGTCGAGAAAAACCAGGCGCCCGGCTGGACGAAGCAAGGCCGGCCTCGATGCGTTGCGCCAACCCTTGCCCTGAGGTCGAGGCGTCAAGCGTGGCGGTTTCGATCCAGATCGGATGGCTGCGGATGACAGCGTCCGGCAGAACCCGTTGCAACTGTCCCGCATTGAAATCCGCCACCACGACGCCGATCGGCAGGTCCTGGCCAGCCGGGATGACGACGAAGCCGGCGCCGGCGCGCCGGAACAACCCGGCCGGTCCGATCGAGGCACCGGTCGCATAGTGAAAGGCCTCGGGCGCGCACAGCACCAGCGCCTCGATGCCGGCGCGGTCCATCAGTTGAGCCGCGCGCTCGCGGTCGACAAAGCCTGTCATGGGTTTCTCCGAATGTCTGAAGCGGCAACGGAGCATTCCGGGCATCGACGTTCAAGGGGCAAATACCGGGTAATCGCTGGATACAGAGTTAGCGGCCGCAGCTGTCAGCCGCATCGCAATCGGCCGGCTGGTCAAGCCATGTCAGCTATTTGATGGCTTCCAGCTTGTCGATCGCGGCGGTGAAGCCGGCCAGCGAGACCGGAATGGTCACCGGCTTTCGCGTCACGGATTCCATGCCGATGTTGAGGTTGGTTCCCGCTTTCATGGCGGCGATGAGTTCCGGCGACAGCGGTGCGGCGGCGTAGGCGCCGTTCTGGTCGCTGGTCTGGATGGCGACGGTCGTCTTCTGGCCCTGGTCGATCTGGTAGGAGGCGCCGGACGGCAGGAACAGGCCGTGCGGCAAAGCGAGCAACATGGCCAGGCTGCCATTGCCCTTGTCGCGGCGCACGGTCACCGTCAGCACACGCTGACCGGTCTTGGCTTCGGTCAGGTTTTGCGACACCTGACACTGAAGCTCGGCCGTCGATGAACCGCTGGAGCAATTGATCGACGAGGCGTTTCTCGACCTGCGTAAATCCGGCGCGCTCGGCATGCTCTACTGCCACCTCGCCTCGACCAACAGCTGGACCTCGCTGGTGCACCAGGCGTCACTGCGGAAGGCGGGGCGGCCAGCTGCGTGACGTCCCACCGATGCTGACCGGCCACCCCTATTGAAAGCCGCGGTGGACCGCGGCTTTTCGATGCCTGGCCTCCTCTGGAGCAATTCCATGAGCCATTGAGTTCTCAGCATGCCGCGCGCAGCGTGCGCACAGCATTTCACATCAAGAGACGGGCAGTCTGGCGGGGTCGAGGCCATGCAACCTGTAAAATCTCAGGAGACGTCGACGTGCAGGTTCGCCCGCGCCCAACCCCATGAAGCGTACGGCGTTGCCGCGAAAGATCCGGCCGCGCTCTTCCTCATTCAGTCCGCAATCATCCCTGAGGAAGCCATCCACGCTTTGGGCATAATGGGGATAGCCACCCTCAAGACCGATCATGATCCAGTCCGTGCCGTACACCAGATGCTCGATCCCGGGATCGAACTCATCGATGAACCGACGGAAATCGGTAGCCAGTCTTTTTCGTTCGGTGGCGCCAGCATTCAGAACTTCGGAGAAATAGCTGAGATCGGCAACCACGTTCGCATGCGGATTGGCCTTCAAGTGCCTGCCGAGTGTCCACTCCCAACTCCTTTCCGGAAAACTCTGGCCGGGAGAGCCGCTGGACGGCAAATCAAAGCGACCGAAATGCGCCAGGCAAACACGCAATTTCGGGTGGGCCCGGAAAACCGGCACCCAATATGCCGGATCTGCTCTCTCGGCGAATTCTTTGCCAGCGCCATTTGAACCATAGGCATGTGCCAGGATGGGCGCATCGAGGTCCACGCAAAGCTGGTAGAGTTCATCCAGCACCTGATCCAAGCGCTTGCTCGGATTTCCAACCTTCCTGGTTACGAACTTCGGGTAGGGGCCGGCGTTGCCCGAGGCGCTGAAGCCCATCGGCGGGTACAGTTTTATTCCCAGAAATCCGTGGTCCACGAGTGCCTTTCTGGCCAGAGCGATCGGGCTCTGTCGTTCGCGGTCAACGTGCTCCCTGTAGTAAATCTCCCTGAGCGGATCGAAGCCGAAATAGCCATGGACCGCGGGGCCGTCCCTGCGCGCTATCCTGTCCATGACCTCGACCTGCGCGGCAAGCGGCGAGCCGTCGACGTCTTGGTTCAGCCATTTGTCGAAATCGACGGTTGCCGGTGCAAGCATGACCGGTTTCAGCCCTTGCGCTTGCGTATCGGAGATCAGCAAGTCGACCAGTTTGTGCCGATAGAGCGTGAAAAGCCTGAACCATCGGAAATAGACGCCTAGCTGGTTGGGTGAGACAAAAGTCGCTGCCGCTGCTTGGCGCGCTTCGACATGCGTCAGGGGGCCAAGCCTCCTGGCTTTCGCGCTACCTGAAGACCGTAGCACGACATCGAGGACCTTTTGATCCGCACTGGCCCGGCCGGCGGTCAGGGTGGAAAGATGACTGCTCTGCTGGATCTTCTGGATATGCTTGCCGATGGCATCGATAGCAATCGCGGAGGCAGTTGCGAGATCGCCATTCTCCGGTTTCAATCTGGCTGTTCGGGAAAGAACCGCCACTTCCTGGGCGGCGGACGGAGCGCTGTTGGCTCCGAGTATCGCTTCGAAAAATGCAATCAGGCTATCGACGATATCCGGATCGTGGACATCGAGCAGATGAACGGCTTGAGTTTCAGGGTAAAGGTCCAGGAATGTGTATCGAATGAACCGCGTTGCCGGCAAATCCGACGCGTTAAACACGTGGCAGTGGGCATCGATCGAGGTGCCGAAAGGCGCAACGGGAGGCACAGTAGTCTTGCAGCCGACAATTGGGGCAAGCGCGTAAAGCCCAATAGCTTTCAGAAAGGTCCGTCGCAGCATGTCGATGCCCCCCCGGGCGCTGAGCTGCAGCGATCGAGTTCACCCAGCCCGAGTCTTGTACCGGTGCCTTCTTCCGATCAAAAACCCACTCGCTTTCGTTGCAATCGCCGCAATCGTCGCGTCACGCTATTTTGGTCTGCATGGAGTAAATACATCCATATTTACGGTATCTACGACGATCTATGTTTGGACACTGAGCCCGGTGCCGCACGGTGTCAAGCTGAGGAGATATTTGGGTCCGATATTTCTTTCAATGCAGAATCTATGTCGTTCTTGGCGTTCGACCGTGCACCCGATGAGCTTTGAAAGTCGGGCATTACATGCAGATGCAAAGTGTTCGCTCAACAGTGGTCGTCAGCTTACTTCGCTGTTCGAATGGGGTGCGGACTTTGTGATCGGCACGAATGGGGAATCGTGTGTGCGTCGCCTGAATCCGCTCGAACGCGGGCGGAGGAGTTCATCCGCCATCAAAACGAAAAAACCGCGGCGGACCGCGGCTTTTCGATGCTTGATTCCCTGGAAGGAAATTGGAGCGGGTGAAGCGATTCGAACGCTCGACCCCAACCTTGGCAAGGTTGTGCTCTACCCCTGAGCTACACCCGCTCGCACGGCGTCTTGGCCGCAAGCCGGGCCTATATGGCTGAAGAGCGCGGCGATTGCAACAGGGAAATCGCAGGCTTTTTTGCGACGCGGCGGGCAATGCCCGCAAGCTACCGGCCCTCTGTAAGCGGGGCGTTCACCGCGATGCCGCATGACGGTCTTGTGTCGGTCGTCCCTTTGGCCGTAAACGGCATGGGCTTGAGAAATGGGACGAAGACAAACCGATGCCGAAGACCGAAGCCGAATTGATGGCCTTTCTTGCCGAACTCGGAATTGCTGCCTCGACGAAGCGCCATCCGCCGCTCTACACGGTCGCCGATTCGCAGGCGCTGCGTGGCGAAATCGCCGGCGGGCACACGAAAAACCTGTTCCTGAAGGACAAGAAGGATAATTTCTTCCTGGTCACCGTTGGCGAGGACGCGGTCGTCGACCTGAAGCAGATCCACCAGGTAATCGGCGCGGCCGGCCGCGTTTCCTTCGGCAAGCCGGAGATGCTGATGGAGCTGCTCGGCGTCACGCCAGGCGCTGTCACGGTCTTTGGCGTCATCAACGATACGGCAAACAGGGTCAAGCTCGTGCTCGACAAGAATTTGATGGAGCATGCGGTGATCAATGGGCATCCGCTGACCAATGAGGCGACGACATCGATCGCAGCGAGCGACCTGATCAAATTCGTCGAGGCAACCGGGCACGATGCTGCTATCTTGAAAGTCTCCGCGTGATCGCCACATGGATGGCTTGAGTCAGATGGTCTGAAGCATGTGGCGCCTGGCTGCCGGCCGGCCGCGTCATGGAAGGGTTAAAGAGATGAGCGACAACAATCCGTTTGGCGGCCCCTTTGGCGGCAATGGCGGCCAGTACACCACATCCGTGCAGTATGGTGGAACCGCGCCGGCGCCGGCGAAAGTGGCGCTTGGCGATGTGCCCGCCGTTCCCGCCGCCCCGGCTGCCGATGTCATCAAGGACACGACGACCGCCGCCTTTGCCGCCGACGTCATCCAGGAATCGCGCCGCCAGCCGGTGCTGGTCGATTTCTGGGCGCCCTGGTGCGGACCTTGCAAGCAGCTGACGCCGCAGCTGGAGAAGGCGGTGAAGGCCGCCGGCGGCAAGGTCAAGCTGGTGAAGATGAACATCGACGACCATCCTTCGATCGCCGGCCAGCTCGGCATCCAGTCGATCCCCGCGGTCATCGCCTTCAAGGACGGCCAGCCGGTCGATGGCTTCATGGGTGCGATCCCGGAGAGCCAGATCAATGAATTCATCACCAAGGTCGGCGGCAAGGGTGATGGCGCGCCGCCGGTGGCCGAGGCCCTGGCCGCGGCTACAGAAGCGCGCGACGCCGGCGATATGCAGACCGCGGCTGACATCTATGACGCCGTCCTGGCGCAGGCGCCTGAGACGATCGAGGCGATCGCCGGGCTGGGCGAGCTGCTGTTCGAGGCCGGCGACACGGAAGGCGCCGAGGCGCTTTTGGCAACAGCGCCGGAAGCCAAGAAAGATACCCCGCCGCTGGCCGCCCTGCGCGCCAAGATGGCGCTGGCCGCACAAGCGGCAGCGCTTGGCAATCCGGCCGAGTTCGAGCGGCGCCTGGCGGAAAATCCCAGAGACCATCAGGCGCGCTTCGATCTGGCCATGATCCAGAATGCCAATGGCGACCGCACGGCGGCCGCCGACAATCTGCTGGCCATCATCAAGGCTGACCGGGCCTGGAACGAGGATGGCGCAAGGACGCAATTGCTGCAGCTGTTCGAGGCCTGGGGCATGACCGACGAGGCGACGCTTAGCGCGCGCCGCAAATTGTCGGCATTGCTGTTTTCCTGAGCCCGGCTGTTTTGCCGCACGGGCTTGGCGTCGGCGATGACCGCGCCAGATTAATGCATGTCGCCCAAAAGTGGGTCCCGGTTTTGGGAGAACGACATGCATAAACAAAGACTAAAGCGCGTCACCTGCGACGCGCTTTAAGGGAATTGACGCGCTTCCTGGTGGCGCGATCGGAGGAATGAGGTGCAAGCGGGAAACGCGCATTATCGGCTCGCCAAGGATTTGCCGTCGACGATCCCGATCTTTCCGCTTGAGGGTGCGCTCTTGCTGCCGGGAGGCCGCATGCCGCTCAACATCTTCGAGCCGCGCTATCTGCAGATGGTGGACGAGGCCATCGCCGGCTCGCGGCTCATCGGCATCATCCAGCCCAGTCTCGACGGCGCCTTGCGCGACGACGGCGAGCCGGAGCTCTGCAATGTCGGCTGCGCCGGGCGCATCATTGCCTTTTCCGAGACCGGAGATGGCCGGTATCTGATTTCGCTGCAGGGCGTGTGCCGGTTCCGCATCGCCCACGAACTGACAGTCAAGACGCCGTTTCGCCAGTGCAAGCCGGCGGCTTTCCTCGCCGATCTCGATGAGGATCAGGCGGCCAACGAGATCGACCGGCCATCGCTGCTCAAGGCATTTCGCGCCTATCTGCAGGCCAACGATTTGGAGGCCGACTGGGAAAGCGTCAGCCGGGCCGAAAATGCCATGCTGGTCAACGCGCTGTCGATGATGGCGCCCTACGGGCCGGCCGAAAAACAGGCGCTGCTCGAAGCGGCCGACCTGAAGACACGGGCCGAAACGCTGATCGCCATCACCGAAATGGCGCTGGCACGCGAGAATGAGGATTTTGGTTCGAGTTTACAATAAGAGGGCGCGATGGCGGCGGATGGACGTGACGGGAAGAAGGCCAATGTCGACCCCAAGCTGCTGGAGCTGCTTGCCTGCCCGCTGACCAAAGGGCCGCTGGCCTGGGACCCGGAGCGCGGTGAACTGGTCTCGCGGGTCGCCAAGCTCGCCTATCCGGTGCGTGACGGCATCCCGATCATGCTGCCCTCGGAAGCGCGGACGCTGTCGGTGGAGGATGTGCTGGCCCCACCGCCGCCGCGCCTGAGCGGACCTGCTTGAGGGGCGCGAAGGGATCGCCGACGTGTCGCTCTCGTTTCGCTCTTGGCATGGCCATGCCTACTGAAAATTACGCCCCTTGGGCATGACCCTCTCCGCTTCTTCCGACAGCGTTGCGAGATCCTGCCGGATCGGCTTGTCTTGTATCGCGGGGCGGCTGGAGCGATCGGGGACCCTGGCAGCGCGCTCCGGAGAACTGACAGCTGCCGGCGCAGCCTCGCTGACCTTCTCCAGAAGCACGGTCAGCCAGGGTGTCAGATCCTCGATCTTCTCGGCGACGATGTGGACCACACCCGATTCTGACTGCAATTTGCCGGTGACCTTCACGAACCGTGCTCCCATGACAACAGGCCGGTATCGGTCAAAGGTTCTTTGCCAGAAAATGACGTTGGCGACAGCCTTGTCGTCCTCCAGCGTCAGGAAGATCGCGTTGCCCTTGCCGGGGCGCTGCCGCACCAGCACGAGGCCGGCGACGGAGACACGCCTGCCGTCGCGCACGGAAGGCAGGTTCGCATTGGGCGTGACGCCGGCCCGGTCGAGCCGCTCGCGCAGGAAGGCGACCGGATGCGCCTTCAGCGACAGGCCAAGCGCGCGGTAGTCGTGGATGACATGCTCGCCAAGCGGCATTTTGGGCAACCTCGTCTCGGGCTCCAGCTCGCGCAGGTGGATCGCCGGCTGGTCGAACAGCGGCAGTCTTTCGGCGGCACTCTTGCCGTCGAGCGCGCGCACCGCCCACAGCGCCTCGCGGCGGTCGAGGCCGAGCGAACGGAAGGCATCGGCCTGCGCCAACCTCTCGATCTCGTCGACATCGAGGCCGGAGCGCAGCCAGACATCTCTCACGGTTGAGTAGCCTGAGCCGCGCCGCTCGACGAAAGCCTCCATGCGTTCCTTCGACAGGCCCTTGATCTGGCGGAAGCCGAGCCGAACCGCATGATTTGTCTGGATGACACCGCGCATTTCGGCGTGGCGAGGGAGGATGCGGGCCGGATCGAAAGGGAATTCCTCCAGCGTGCAATCCCAGACCGAGAAATTGACGTCGACGTCGCGGATGTCGACACCATGGTCGCGTGCGTCGCGCACGAGCTGGGCCGGCTGGTAAAACCCCATCGGCTGCGAGTTCAGGATCGCGGCGCAGAACACGTCGGGATAGAAGGTCTTGAACCAGCAGGAGGTATAGACGAGCAGGGCGAAGGAAGCAGCATGGCTTTCGGGAAAGCCATATTCGCCAAAACCCTCGATCTGCTTGAAGCAGCGCTCGGCGAAGTCCTTCGTGTAGCCCTTGCCGACCATGCCATTGATCATACGGTCTCGGTAATTGCCGATGGTGCCGGTGCGCTTGAAGGTGGCCATGGCGCGGCGCAGTTCATCGGCCTCGCCCGGCTTGAAGCCGCCAGCGACGATGGCGATCTTCATCGCTTGTTCCTGGAACAGCGGAACGCCAAGCGTCTTGCTGAGGATCGCCTCCAGCTCCGGTTTTTGATATTCGGGTTTTTCCTTGCCCTGCCGACGGCGCAGATAGGGATGGACCATATCGCCCTGGATCGGGCCTGGCCGAACGATCGCCACCTCGATGACAAGGTCATAAAAATCGCGCGGCTGGAGCCGCGGCAGCATCGACATTTGCGCGCGAGACTCGATCTGGAAGACGCCGAGCGTGTCGGCGCGGCAGATCATATCATAGACATTTTGGTCCTCTGCCGGCAGGGTTGCCAGCACATAGGGTTGCCCGTATGGGTCCCGCGCCTTGGGATAGTGGTCCGTGAGCAAGGTGAAGGCGCGCTGGAGGCAGGTCAGCATGCCGAGCGCCAGCACGTCGACTTTCAGGATCTTCACAGCGTCGAGATCGTCCTTGTCCCACTCGACCATCTTGCGCTGGTCCATCGCCGTCTTGACGATGGGGACGATCTCGTCGAGCCGATCCCTGGTGATCACGAAGCCGCCGACATGCTGGGACAGATGGCGGGGAAACCCCATGATCTCGTTGGCGCGTTCCATCACATGCCGCGACACCGGATCGGTGCGATCGAGGCCGCCGGCGCGAGCTTCCTTCTCGCCAAGCTCCGAGGTCGACCAGCCCCAGATCGAGCCGGAAAGGGACGCCCTGATATCGTCGGACAGACCCATCGCCTTGGAGACCTCGCGCAGCGCCGAGCGGCCGCGATAGCTGATCACGGCGGCGGCGAGTGCCGTGCGCTTGGAGCTGTATTTCGTATAGATGTACTGCATCACCTCTTCGCGTCGCTCATGCTCGAAGTCGACGTCTATATCCGGCGGCTCGTTTCTCTCCTCGGAAATGAAGCGCTCGAAGAGCGTATCGATCTTGTCTGGCCCCACTTCGGTGATGCCGATGCAGAAGCAGATGACCGAATTGGCGGCTGACCCACGTCCCTGGCAGAGAATGCCCTGGCCACGGGCGAATTTGATGATGTCGTAGACGGTCAGGAAATAGCGGGCGTAGTTGAGGCGCTCGATGAGAGTGAGCTCTTCCTGGATGCGCTTGATCACGGAAGCCGGCACTCCCGCCGGGTAGCGGTTCGCCGCCCCCTCCCGAGCCAGTCTCGCCAGCTCAGCCTGTGGACCAAGACCCGATTCCGTCGGCTCGTCCGGATAATTGTACTGGAGGTCGCTGAGCGAAAAGGTCAGCTCTTGCGCAAACCGCAAGGTCTCGGCCAGCGCCTGTGGATGCCGGCGGAACAGGCGGGCCATTTCCATCGGCGGCTTCAGATGGCGTTCGGCATTGGCGGTCAGTTCCAGCCCGACCTCGGCGACGGGGGTGTTGAGGCGGATCGCGGTCAGCACGTCCTGCAGCGGGCGCCGTTCGGCCGTGTGGTAGAGAACGTCGTTGGTCGCCATCAACGGAATGCCATCGCTCTCGGCCATCGCCGCAGCCTGCTCGATCCGGAAACGGTCATTTCCGGCATAGTCGGGCGAAACACCAAGCCGCAGGCTTTTGCCGAAGCGGTCCTTGAGCTCACCAAGCAGGGCAAGACTATCTTCCGCGCCCGCCGACAGATCGGGCAGGACCGCCAGCGACATCAGGTCACCCCATTCGAGCAGGTCGCTGCGCTGGAGAAGGGTGGCGCCCTTTTCGTTTTCGTCGCGCAGATTGGCCTGGGTGAGCATGCGGCAGAGATGCCCCCAGCCCTTGCGGTCCTGGGGGTAGGCGAGAATGTCCGGCGTGCCGTCGCCAAAAACCAGCCGGCAGCCGGGATGATAGGAGAGCTTTTCGACCTTGGCCTGCTGCCAGGCGCGCACCACGCCGGCCACCGTGTTGCGGTCGGCAAGCCCGATCGCGGAGAAACCCAGGAGCTTGGCCGCGACCACCAGCTCCTCCGGCTTGGAGGCGCCACGTAGAAAGGAGAAATTCGACTGGATGCCGAACTCGGCATAGGGAATGACGGTCAGCGCGTTCATGCGAAGACCCCATGCAGGAACCAGCGCGGCGGCACCTGCGAGGCGCCACCGTAGAGGCCTTGCCGGTAGAGCCAGTAGCGGCGGCCGTCGGCATCCTCGATGCGGAAATAGTCGCGCGTCGATGCCGCCTCGTCGCTTGGCGCTTCCCGCCACCATTCGGCGGCGATGCGTTCCGGCCCTTCGGCCCGCGTGACCCGGTAGAGCGCGCGCCGCCAGCGGAAGTTCAGCGGCGGCCCTTCGGGCATTTCGGTGGCCGGCACATCGATGGGTTCGGGCGAGCGGAACAGCCGGATCGGCCGTTCCGGCGGGAAGATGGTTTTTGGCGCCTGCAGCCTGTCCGGCTTCTTCGGCGGCGTGATCCGGCGCGGCGCCTCGGTGAACGGGATCATGGCGACGGCGCGCTCCGGCAGATGGCTTTCGACCATGACCGGTTGCAGCACCGCGCCCTCCCCGAGCCGGGCGCGGATGCGGTCGGCAAACAGCGCGATATCGGCGCCGTCATCGATCGTTTCACCAGTCAGATCAGCCTGCTGCATGTCGAAGGCGGCTGATGTCAGCACCGAAAGCCGCACCAGATCGAAGCCATAGCCGGCATCGATATCCTGTTCGAGTGCGGCCAGCCGCTCATGGAACAAGCGCTGGATCAGCCGGGGTTCGCGCATCGGCCGCGAGGTGCCGATGGCGATGCGGCTGACAGCGCCGTCGACGCGGAAGAGCAGCAGCGCCAGCGTCCTGGCGCCCTCGCCGCGGCGCTCGAGATCGGTCTTCAAAGTCGCCGCCAGCATGCCCACCAGCCGTTCGATGTCCTCGGTCAAGGTGACGGGTTCGGCAAGGTGGCGTTCGACCGAAAGCGGCGCGACGGGAAGGCGCGGCGACACCGCTTCGTCGAGACGGCCAAGCGCCTGGTCGAGGCGCAGGAGCAGCAAGGCGCCGAAGCGGCGGGCGAGCGGTGCGCGCGGCGCCGCCATGACGGCGCCCGCCGTGCGCAGGCCGACGCTTTCCAGGCTGGCGCGGGTCGAGAGTTCAATGCGCAGTGCGGCCAGCGGCAGGGGTGCCAGCAGCGCTTCTTCCTCGCCGCCCTCGACGATGCGGTCGCCGCAAAAGCGTGCCGCCGCCCAGGCAGCACCGGGCGTCGCGGCAAGCCCGGCACGGACATCGAAACCCTGGTGGAAGAAGCGCGACAGGATGTCGTCCAGCATGGCGCGTTCGCCGCCGAACAGATGGGTGCAGCCGGTGACGTCGAGAAACAGGCCATCTGCCTCGTCGAGCGCCACCAGCGGCGTGTAGCGGTCGCACCAGTCGGCAAGACCTTCGAGCAAGCGGCGGTCGGCCTCTGGATCGGCCTCGACGACGTCGATCGACGGATGCATGGCGCGCGCATCGGCGATGCCCATGTCGCGCTTCAGGTGCAGCGCCTCAGCCCGCTCGTCGAGGGCCGAGATGCGCTGCGCGTTGCGGTCGCGATGGCTGATCACGAGCGGTGGGTGAGATGGCGGCAGGTGATCCGACGGCCGGGAACGCCAGGACCGCCCCAGACGCTGCCGCAGGATTCTTTCCACGGCCAGATAGGGAAACCACAGGGACAGGATTCTTTGCCCGTTGTCTTCCCTCGCCCCTTCTTTCGTCGCCCGCTCTTTCGTCAAATGCGCGTTCATCGGGGTTCCACTCCAGTGTGAATTGTCCAGGCAGGGCCGTGCGGCTCTTGCCGATGGTGAGGGTGAAGGCCGGGCGGCCGATCGAGCCGGCGAGCGGCCCGGCGATGGTGTCGCGCGGCGCTGCCGGCGCCGAGGCGACGATGAGGCGGACGGGGGCGGCCGTCGGCCCGGGCCCGGC
>NZ_RZRQ01000148.1:0-14339 GCF_003997785.1 Mesorhizobium sp. M7D.F.Ca.US.004.01.2.1
CGCCAGCAGCGCCGATTTTCCCGGCGATGACCGACGAATCGGTGGTGACGTCGTCACTGCCGACGGCACCTGTTGCGGCGTCGAAGGCGTCCGCTGCGAAGAAAGCAGCCAAGCCTGCGCCGGCAAAAGCGACGCCGGTTGCAAAGGCACCGGCCAAGGCTTCGGTACATGGCGCAAAGGCTCCTGCGGCGGCGAAAACCGTGACCACCAAAGCCACGCCGGTCTCCAAGGTGCCGGCGAAAGCGGTGCCCGCGGCAAAGCCTGAAACGCCCAAGGCCGCCAAGCCTGCTGCGGCCAAGGTGATCGCGACCAAGACCGTAGCAACCAAGACGGGGGCGAAAGCCGAACCGAAGCCTGCTGCGGCGAAGAAGCCGGTTGCCAAGAAGACGGCTGGAGCCGCCAAGTGAGTGTTTCGGACAAGGAAAAGGACGAGATCGAGAAATCGTCGGCGCCGCTGATGGAGCATCTGATCGAGTTGCGCCGGCGGCTGATCTGGTCGATCGGCGGCTTCTTTGTCGCCTTCCTGGTTTGTTTCTTCTTCGCCAAGAAGCTGTTCAACCTGCTTGTGATCCCGTTCAAATGGGCAACGAAGTGGGCAGGGCTCGATCCGCACAAAGTCGAGCTGATCTACACCGCGCCGCAGGAGTTCTTCTTCACCCAGGTCAAGCTCGCCATGTTCGGCGGCATGGTCATCGCCTTTCCGCTGATCGCCACGCAGATCTACAAGTTCATCGCGCCCGGCCTCTACAAGAACGAGCGCAACGCCTTCCTGCCGTTCCTGATCGCATCGCCCATCCTGTTCCTGATGGGCGCGTCGCTGGTCTATTTCTTCTTCACGCCGATGGTGATGTGGTTCTTCCTCGCCATGCAGCAGGCCGGCACCGACGATCAGGTGCAGATTTCGCTGCTGCCGAAAGTGTCGGAATATCTCAGCCTGATCATGACACTGATCTTCTCCTTCGGCCTGGTGTTTCAGCTGCCGGTGGTGACCAGCCTGATGACACGGGTCGGCATGCTGTCGTCCAAGGGGCTGGCCGAGAAGCGCAAATGGGCGATCGTCATTGCCTTCGTCGTCGCGGCCGTGCTGACGCCGCCAGATCCGATGAGCCAGATCGGCCTGGCCATTCCGACCATCCTTCTCTACGAGGTCTCCATCTGGGCTGCCCGGCTGATCGAGCGCGATCAGGAAAAGCAGCGTGTGGCGCGCGAGAAGCAGGACGCGGCGGAGACCGTGGCGGACAAAGCCCCGGACGAGCCTCCGGCGCCGGCTGCCTCGTAGGCAACAGAGCGGCGGCAGCGGCGGAAAAAGACAGTCGCCGCCCCGCCCATCTTGCATCGATCTCAGATGCGGTTTACGCCCTCTGGCCTAGCTCAGGAGCGTTCAAACATGCTTGACATCAAATGGATTCGCGACAACCCGAAGGCCCTAGTCGAGGCGCTGGTGAAGCGCTCGTGGTCGGCGGGTGAGGCGCAGTCCACGGTCGACGGACTGATCGCCTCGGACGAGGCGCGGCGCGAACACGTCACCGAACTGCAGACCAAGCAGGAGCGCCGCAACGCCGCCTCGAAGGAGATCGGCAATGCCATGCGTTCGGGCGACGCGGCACTTGCCGAAAGGCTGAAGGCTGAAGTCGGCGAGATAAAAACCTTCATCCAGAACGGCGAGGCGCGGGAACGCGATCTCGACAAGGCGCTGAACGATGCGCTGGCGGTGCTGCCCAATGTGCCGTTCGATGACGTGCCTGTCGGCAAAGACGAGCACGACAATGTCGTCAAGCATATCGTTGGCCAGGTGCCGACGCGGCCCAATTGGGTGAAGGAGCATTTCGAGATCGGCGAAGCGCTCGGCATGATGGATTTCGAGCGCGCCGCGAAGCTGTCAGGCTCGCGCTTCACCGTGCTGAAGAGCGGGCTGGCGCGGATGGAACGCGCGCTCGGCCAGTTCATGCTCGATTTGCACACGACCGAGCATGGCTATGAAGAAGTCATCCCGCCGCTGATGGTCAAGGACGACGTTCTCTTCGGCACCAACCAGTTGCCGAAGTTCGAGGAAGATCTGTTCTTCACGCCGCACGGGGAGGGCAGGCTTGGCCTGATCCCGACCGCCGAGGTGCCGCTCACCAACCTTGTGCGCGAAGAAATCACCGCGCATGAAAAACTGCCGCTGCGCTATACCGCGCTGACGCCATGCTTCCGGTCGGAAGCGGGTTCGGCCGGGCGCGATACGCGCGGCATGCTGCGCCAGCACCAGTTCTACAAGGTCGAGCTGGTGTCGATCACCGACCAGGAATCGTCACTTGCCGAACATGAGCGGATGACGCAATGCGCCGAGGAAGTGCTCAAGCGGCTCGGGCTGCCGTTCCGCACCATGACGCTGTGCACCGGCGACATGGGCTTTGGCGCGCGCAAGACCTACGACATCGAGGTCTGGCTACCCGGCCAGAACGCCTATCGCGAGATTTCGTCCTGCTCGGTGTGCGGCGATTTCCAGGCGCGCCGCATGGATGCCCGCTACAAGGACAGAGACGGCAAGGGCAACCGTTTCGTCCACACGCTCAACGGTTCGGGCACCGCGGTTGGCCGCGCGCTCATCGCTGTCATCGAAAACTACCAGAATGAGGACGGCAGCGTAACCATTCCTGAAGTGCTGCGGCCTTACATGGGCGGTCTGGAAAAGATCGAAGCGAAATAATGCGCATTCTTCTGACCAATGACGACGGCATTCATGCCGAGGGCCTGGCGTCGCTCGAACGCGTCGCGCGTACGCTGTCTGACGATGTCTGGGTGGTGGCGCCGGAGCAGGACCAGTCCGGTTATGCTCATTCGCTGTCGATCTCGGAGCCGCTGCGGCTGCGCAAGATCGGCGAGAAGCACTTTGCCGTGCGCGGCACGCCGACCGATTGCGTCATCATGGGCGTCAAGAAGATCCTGCCCGGCGCACCCGACCTGATCCTGTCCGGCATCAATTCCGGCGCCAACATCGCTGACGACGTCACCTATTCCGGCACCGTCGCCGGCGCCATGGAAGGCGCGCTGCTCGGCATCCGCTCGATTGCGCTCAGCCAGGGGTACAGCTATGTCGGCGAAGATCGCGTCGTCCCTTACGAGACGACCGAGGCGCTGGCGCCGGCATTACTGAAGAAATTGGTCGCAACGCCGCTGCCTGACGGCGTGCTGCTCAACGTCAATTTTCCCAACTGCACTCCCGAAGAGGTCGCCGGTACAGTGGTCACCTCGCAAGGCAAGCTCGTGCACAGCCTGTGGGTCGACGAGCGCCGCGACGGGCGCGGCCTGCCTTACTATTGGCTGCGCTTTGGCCGCGAGCCGGTCGAAGGCAAGCAAGGTACTGACCTCTACGCTCTACGCAACAGGCTGGTGTCGGTGACGCCATTGCAGCTCGACCTGACCGCGCATGAAATCCGTGACCAACTGAGCAAGGCGCTTGCATGAACCAGGGGATCGATGACCGCGAAGGTTTTGCTGCCTTTCTGCTGCGCCTGCGCGGCCGGGGGACGGTGCCGAAGGCGCTGATAGCGGCGTTCGAGGCGACACCACGGCGCGGTTTCCTGGCTGCCCAGTTTCATCAGATCGCCTGGTCGGACCGCATGCTGCCGATCGAATGCGGCGAGGCGATCGAGGGCGCCGACATGCAGGCGGCGGTGATCGCGGCGCTTGCCATCGAGCAGGGCAACCGCGTGCTCGAGGTCGGTACCGGCTCCGGCTATACCTCGGCGGTGATGTCGCGGCTGGCGGCGCGGGTCGTCACCACCGATCGCTACAAGACGCTCGTCGAGCAGGCCAGGCAGCGCTTCGAGGCGCTCGGCATCGGCAATGTGATCGTGCGCCACGCCGATGGGTCCGGCGGGCTGCCGAACGAAGGGCCGTTCGACCGCATCGTCGCCTGGGCTGCCTTCGACAGCCTGCCGCGCTTCCTGCTGGATCAATTGTCGAGCGGCGGCATTGTCATCGCCCCGATCGGACCCGAGGAGGGCGAGCAGGTGCTGGCCAAGCTGACCAAGGTCGGCAGCCGGTTCGAGCGCGAGGACATCGGCCTTGTCCGCCTGCAGCCGATCCTGCGCAGTGTCGCCGCCGTCATTTAGGCGGTGTCGATATTCAGGTGATGCCGGCCTGCAAACGGTAGTTTCCTGCGCTCCCGGTGCTCAGGTACCAAAAGTACGCTCCGCTCGTCGCAAGGGCGACCCCGGAAGCCACGTTGTTTGGTCGCCTCGCGCCCGTCTTCGACCCTGGCTCGGCCTGACCTGAATCTCAACACACCTCAGCTCGCTCTCTAATATTTTAAGAAAATTGCGCCGGATTCCATGAGGTTAACCGTCGAGTAACATTAACGCGCTTTAATCATGCCTAGTTTGTACCGGGTATGTGCGGGTCAGTGCGATGCAACTCAGTGTTTTGAAGGCAAATGGACGCAATCTGGCGCGAGGCTGCGCCGTCCTCATGATTGCAGGCGCCGCGGCCGGGTGCAGTTCCCAGGTTTCGCGGTTCAATGGCGTCGACGACGTCTTTACATCCTCGACCAACAATCAGCGCGCCATCATCAACAAGCAGGACGCCGTGCAGCAGCCCTATCCGGGCGATGTCGCCGCCGCTCCACTCGATGGCAGCCACACACAATCGGTCAGCCGTTCCAGCCTCGAGCCTGTCTCGACGCGGCCGCTGCCGCCGCCCGTTGCCCAGGCACAGCCGGCTCCCGCACTGGCGCCCGCAGCGAAGCCGATGCGCACCGCATTGGCTCCGGCACCGCATATCGACAGGACCACGACCGGCACCGTCGCTCCGGCCGCATCGCCTTTCAAGGTTGCGCAGCCCGATGAACCGCGCGTGGCGTCCTCTGGTAAGCCGCATGCAACCGAGATTGTCGTTCGGGACGGCGAAACGATCGGCGGCCTGGCGCAGCGCTACAAGGTGCCGTCCGACGTGATCATGAAGGTCAACGGGCTGAGCGCGACCAAGGGGCTGAAGACCGGCCAGAAGCTGATCATTCCGGCCTATGCCTATTCGAGCAAGGGCGAGGCGAAGGTCGCCGATGCCAAGCCGGCGAAGGACGGCAAGCACGATCTGCCGGCCACTGCGCCGGACAAGGTCGCCGTTCTGCCGCAGCAGCCGAAGCTCAAGGAAGGTAAATCCGCCGCTCAGGTCGACACGTCGGCCGCAGCAAGCCAGCCCAAGGAGCCCAAGCCGCAGGTGGCGGCAGCCAAGGCGACTGGCGCTGCTGGCACCTACACGGTTCAGTCGGGCGATACGATGTCCTCGATTGCCAGGAAGACCGGCGTCGGCGTCGTTGCGCTGAAGCAGGCCAACGGGATGAAGGATGGACTGCTCAAGATCGGCCAGACCCTGAAGGTGCCGGCGGGTGGGACCGCGACCGTCGCCAGCGCCAAGCCGGCCAAGACCGATCCGGTGACCACGGCCACCACGCAGCCAGCGGCAAAGACCACGCCGTCGGAAACGCTGGCGTCCTACACGCCGCCGAAGAAAGATTCGAAGGTCATCCAGCAGGCCGAGGACGATGACGCCGTCGCGCCCGACGCCACCGGCATCGGCAAGATGCGCTGGCCGGTACGCGGCCGTGTGATCTCCGGTTTCGGCTCGGGCAAGGATGGTGTCGACATCGCCGTGCCGACGGGAACGCCGGTCAAGGCGGCCGAGAACGGCGTCGTCATCTATGCCGGCGACGGCCTCAAGGAATTCGGCAACACGGTGCTGGTGCGCCACGAGAATGGCCTGGTCACCGTCTACGGCCACGCCAGCTCGATCGAGGTGCAGCGCGGCCAGAAGGTCAAGCGCGGCCAGGAAATCGCGCTGTCAGGCATGAGCGGCACGACGGACTCACCGAAGCTGCACTTCGAAGTGCGCAAGAACTCCGCCCCGGTCGATCCCTCCGGCTATCTCGAATAGTCGGGGGTTATCTCGAATAGAAGAAAAAAAGCTATTTGCGGGACGTCTGACCTCCAGTCCGCCCGCCGGCTCAGCCCGCTCCGCAAGGAACGGGCTCTTTCAGTTCAGCTCGACTCCAGTTTAATCCTTGAGCGGCTTGCCGAGCCGTCCGGCCAGGTCCTGGGTGAACTGCCAGGCGACGCGGCCCGAGCGGCTGCCGCGCGTCGTTGCCCATTCCAGCGCCTCAGTGCGCAACTGCTCGGGATCGATGGCCAGGCCATGATGGCTGATATAGCCGTCGATCATGTCGAGATATTCGTCCTGCGAACATTTGTGGAAGCCGAGCCACAGGCCGAAGCGGTCGGACAGCGACACCTTTTCCTCGACCGCTTCGGACGGGTTGATCGCGGTCGAGCGCTCATTGTCGATCATGTCGCGCGGCAACAGATGGCGGCGGTTCGAGGTGGCATAGAAGATGACATTGGCCGGGCGGCCCTCGACACCGCCTTCGAGCGCTGCCTTGAGCGATTTGTAGGAGGTGTCGTCGTGGTCGAAGGAGAGGTCGTCGCAAAACAGGATGAAGCGGAAAGGGGCCGCCTTCAGCAATCCCATTAGCTTCGGCAGCGTGTCGATGTCCTCGCGGTGGATTTCGATCAGCTTCAACGGCAGGTCGGACTTGGCCTTGGCGTTGATTTCGGCATGCACGGCCTTGACCAGCGACGATTTGCCCATGCCGCGCGCGCCCCACAACAACACGTTGTTGGCTGGATAGCCGGCCGCGAAGCGTTCGGTGTTGTCGACAAGGATGTCGCGGACGCGGTCGACGCCACGGATCAGGCCGATGTCGACGCGGTTGACCTTGCGCACCGGCTCCAGATAGCCCGGATCGGCCTGCCAGACGAAGCAATCGGCGTCGCCGAGGTCGGTTTCGGGCACCGGTGGCGGGGCGAGACGGCTCACCGCCTCGATCAGCCGGTCGAGTTTCTGGTTCAGGGCTTCAATGCTGCTGTCGGTCATGTCTGTCTTTTATTTTCGCGTTTTTGACGTGTGGGAGCGTGGACGTGGCCGATTCCGTCGGGTTCGAAATCGGTTGCAACCTTTTGTTCGAACGTGATCTTTTCCGAAAACCGGCTCGCGCTCTTTGCGATCATGCTCTAACACGGCTCAACAGGCCGGAAAAGCAGCCGATTTGGCCGGCCGCGCAGTTGCATTGACAACTTTACCGACTATATTCCGGCCAAATTTCAAGGGGCCGCCAAATTGGCGGCTGTTTTCAAAATTCAGGAGTACCTCGATGTTCGTGACACCGGCATACGCCCAAGGTATCGGCGCCTCTCCCGACATGTTCATCAGCATTTTGCCGTTTGTCCTGATTTTCGTGATCATGTATTTTCTGATCATCCGGCCGCAGCGCACGCAGCTGAAGAAGCGCGGCGAGATGCTGGCCGCGGTCCGTCGCGGCGACACGGTCGTCACCGGCGGCGGCTTCGTCGGCAAGGTGACCAAGGTGATCGACGACAACGAGCTCGAGATCGACCTCGGCGGCGGCATGAAAGTGACCGCGCTGCGTTCGACGATCGCCGATGTGCGCGTCAAGGGCGAGCCGGTGGCAAACCAGAACGCCAAGAAATAATCCAATTTTAGGCGGAGCGATCCGCGGACACGCTCTGACGGACGACGCCATATGCTGTATTTTTCGCGCTTCAAGATGATCCTGATCTGGGTGGCCGTGGCCATCACAGTGATCCTCGCCGCGCCCAACCTCATCCCCGCAAGCACCTTGGCCCAACTGCCCAGCTGGGTGCCGAAGCGTCAGATGACGCTCGGCCTTGATCTGCAGGGCGGCTCGCACATCCTGCTGGAGATGAATCAGAACGATCTGATCAAGGACCGGCTGGAGACGACGCGCGACGAGATCCGCACGCTGCTGCGCGACGCCAAGATCGGCTATACCGGCCTTGCCGGTACCGGACGGACCTTGCAGGTCCGCATCACCGATCCCGCCCAGGTCGCTGCCGCCAAGACGGCGCTGAAGACGCTGACCGATCCGGTCGCTGCTGGCCTGTTCACCGGCGGCTCCATCCAGGAAATGACGCTCGACGACTCCGAGCCCGGCCTGCTCAAGTTCAACGTCACCGATGCCGGCATCAAATATCGCACATCGACCGCATTGACGCAGTCGATCGAGGTGGTCGAGCGCCGCGTCAACGAACTCGGCACGACCGAACCCATCGTGCAGCGGCAGGGCGACGACCGCATCCTTGTCCAGGTGCCGGGTCTTCAGGACCCGCAAAGGCTGAAGGAAATCCTCGGCCAGACCGCCAAGCTGACCTTCCAGATGGTCGACCAGTCGATGCCGGTGCAGGACGCGCTCAATGGGCGTCCGCCTGCCGGTTCGTCGGTGCTGTATTCGCAGGACGATCCGCCGGTTCCCTATCTGATCGAGAACCGCGTCATCGTCTCGGGTGAAAACCTCGTCGATGCCCAGGCGACTTACAATTCGCAGAACAACGAGCCGGTGGTGTCGTTCCGCTTCGACTCGAAGGGCGCCGCGCGCTTCGGTCAGGCAACTGCGCAGAATGTCGGCAAGCTGTTCGCCATCATCCTCGACAATCAGGTGATTTCGGCGCCGCAGATCCGCGAGCCGATCCTCGGCGGCACCGGCCAGATCTCCGGCAATTTCACCGCCCAGAGCGCCAACGACCTCGCGGTGCTGTTGCGCGCCGGCGCCTTGCCCGCGACGCTGACGGTGATCGAAGAACGCACAGTGGGTCCCGGCCTCGGCCAGGATTCGATCCATGCTGGCAAGGTGGCCGGCATCATCGGTTCTATCCTCGTCGTCGCCTTCATGTTCGTCGCCTATGGCTTCCTCGGTTTCCTCGCCAATATCGCGCTGGCGGTGCACGTGGCGATGATCGTCGGCGTGCTCTCGCTGCTTGGTGCGACGCTGACCTTGCCGGGCATCGCCGGTATCGTGCTGACCATCGGCATGGCAGTCGATTCCAACGTTCTGATCTACGAGCGCATCCGCGAGGAGCGACGCGCGGGCCGCTCCGTGATCCAGGCGATCGATACCGGTTTCACCAAGGCGCTGGCGACCATCGTCGATTCCAACATAACCTCGCTGATCGCCACCGTGGTGCTGTTCTATCTCGGTACCGGGCCGGTGAAGGGCTTTGCCATCACTTATGCGATCGGCATCCTGACAACCGTCTTCACCGCCTTCACCTTCACCCGACTGCTGGTCTCGATCTGGTTGCGCCGGGCACGTCCAAAGGAGTTGCCGCGTGCCCCGGTAACCTTCGTTCCGCCCGGCACCAAGATCCCCTTCATGGGCATCCGTCGCTGGACGTTCACGCTCTCGAGTGCACTTTCGATCCTGTCGGTGGTACTTTTCATGACCGTCGGCATCAATTACGGCATCGATTTCAAGGGTGGTTCGCTGATCGAGGTGCAGGCCAAGAGCGGCAATGCCGATCTCGCCGACCTTCGCGCGCGGCTGACCGAACTCAACATCGGTGAAGTCCAGGTCCAACAGTTCGGTACGCCGAACGACGTGTTGATCCGCGTCGGGACGCAGGATGGTGGCGAGAATGCCGAGCAGACCGTCATCGACAAGGTGCGCGGCGAGTTGCAGGACAGTTATGACTTCCGCCGCGTCGAAGTGGTTGGACCGACGGTTTCAGGCGAACTCGCGAAGCAAGGCACGATCGCCATGCTGATCGCGCTGCTTGGCATCCTGATCTATGTCTGGTTCCGCTTCGAATGGCAGTTCGCTGTCGGCGCCATCGTGGCGACGGTGCACGATGTGGTCATGACGCTTGGCTTCTTCGTCATCAGCGGACTGGAGTTCAACCAGTCATCGCTGGCGGCGATCCTGACCATTATCGGCTATTCGCTGAATGACACGATCGTGGTCTATGACCGCGTTCGCGAGGATCTGCGAAAATACAAACGCATGCCGCTGCCGCAACTCTTGAACAACGCCATCAACGAGACGTTGTCGAGAACGACGCTGACCTCGGTGACGACGATCCTGGCGCTGCTGGCGCTGGTGCTGTTCGGCGGCGAGGTGATCCGCTCGTTCACCATGGCCATGCTGTTCGGCGTCGTCTTCGGCACCTATTCGTCGATCTTCATCGCCGCACCGCTGCTGATCCTGTTCAAGCTGCGGCCGCAGACTACGGCCGACGAGGAGAAGCCGGTCGGTGGCGGCAAGGCGGTCGCGACCTGACGCGCCGCCCCGAAGGGGTGACAAAACGGTGACCAGCAAAGGCATCGTCATCCGCGAGGCGCATTTTCCAGGCCGCGCGCCGATCGAAACCTACGGCAATGGTGGGTTCCGCTTTGCCGACATGTCGCATCGCGGCTCGCTGTTCTGTCTGCCATCCGGCATCCATGGCTGGGAGCCGGCGGATCCCCTGGCGCTGACGGTGGCGGACTTCGACAGGTTGCTGGCCGAAGCCGACAAAGTCGAGATCCTGCTGGTAGGCATGGGTAGGGATCTCAGGCCATTGCCCGCCGCGCTGCGGGCCGCGCTGAAGGCGGCAGGCATTGCGTCCGACCCGATGTCGACCGGTGCCGCGGTGCGGACCTACAACGTCCTTCTGGCGGAAGAGCGCGCCGTGGCCGCCGCGCTGATTGCCGTCGATTGACATGTCTCAAAGCGCCAAAATCGTCATGGACTCGGTGCGCGCCGCCGATCATGACCGCTATCTGACCGCGCTTTATGCGCCGGCGGACAAGCGCGACGCGCTGTTTTCGCTCTACGCCTTCAATGCCGAGATCGCAGGCATTCGCGATCGGATCCATGAGGCGCTGCCGGGCGAGGTGCGGCTGCAATGGTGGCGCGATGTCATTGCCGCCGGCGGCGAGGCGGGCGCCGGCCATCCCACAGCTGAAGCCTTGAATGCCACCATAGCGACATTCAACCTGCCGAAACTGGCCTTCGAGAACATGCTCGATGCGCGCATCTTCGACCTCTACGACGACCCGATGCCGTCGCGCACCGATCTGGAAGGCTATTGCGGCGAGACGGCCGCCGCGCTCATCCAGCTTGCGGCGATGATGCTCGATCCCGGCGAGGCGCCGCGCTTTGCCGCACTGGCGGGCAGGGCAGGCTGTGCGCAGGCGATGACCGGCCTGCTGCTCCTGTTGCCGCTGCACCGCAAACGCGGGCAATGTTTTATCCCGGCCGATATCCTTGCTGCGGCTGGCTCTTCGCCGCAGGAGTTCATCACCGGCGATGGCGGTCCTGGCGCCAAGCGCGCGGTGGCGGCAATGATCGCGCTGGCACGCGACCATCTTTCCGCCTTCGAACAGGGCGCATCGGCCTTGCCTGTCTCGCTGCGCCCGGCATTCCTGCCACTGGCCCTGTCGCGCGCCTACCTGACAAAAATGGAAAGTGGCTCGCCGCTCGATGGTGTGGCGCGGCTATCGGCTTTGCGCCGGCATTGGCTGCTGCTGCGTCGTGCGACCAAGGGCTGGCCGGCACTTTGACGTAAACGTCAATCATGCTAAGAGCTTTCCGAGTCAGAACTGTTGCCGCAGACAACAGACCGGCCGGAGGAGATACCGATCCATGAGCTTGCCTGTGCTGGTCGCGATCGTCGCCCTTGGCATTGCGCTGTCGGTCGCCGCGGTGCATTTCACCGGCGGCAGCAAGACGGCCACGCTTGCCGGAACGGATCAGGCGCTGAGCCGTTTCGCCGAGGATTTTCCCGACGAGGTGGCGACCGTGGTGCGCCTGACGGCGGATGCCAGGACGGCGTTTCTGGATATCGGGCGAGGGCGCATCGGGATCGTTCACAGCATCGGCGACTGCTTCTTGACCCGCATCGTCACGCCTCAAGATGTCGCAGTTTTGAACGCCGGAGATGTGAATACGGTCTCGTTCCGGCTCGCCGATTTCACCTGGAAGGGCGGCCGCTTCCGCTTTGCCAGCGCAGCGGATGCGCAAGGCGTGCTGGAAGCGCTTGAGCTGCAACATCCGAATTCCGCCAGGGAGGCCGCGTGATGGACAGCTACAATTTCCCGCAAGTCACCCAACTGGCCATCCCGTTCTTCGTTGTCGCGATCCTGATCGAGCTTTGGTTGGTGCGCACCGGCCGTGCCAAGGGTTCGTTCGAGACGCGCGACACCTTGACCAGCCTGATGATGGGCACCGGCAATGTCGTTGCCGGGCTGCTGCTTGGCGTCGTGTCCTACTGGGCGCTGCTGTGGCTCTGGCAATTCCGCGTCTTCAATCTCGGTCTGTCGGTCTGGGTGTTCCTCGCCGCCTTCCTGCTCGATGATCTGCGCTACTATGTCTATCACCGCATCGCGCACCGGGTGCGCTGGGTGTGGGCCGAACACGTCAACCACCATTCCAGCCAGCACTACAATCTGTCGACGGCGTTGCGACAAAGCTGGACGGGCCTGTTCACCTTCATGTTCGTGCTGCAGGCGCCGCTGGTGCTGCTTGGCTTTCATCCGGCGGTGATTGCCTTCACCTTCGGCTTCAATCTGGTGTGGCAGTTCTGGATCCACACCGAGACCATCGGCAGAATGTGGGGCTGGTTCGAATTCGTCTTCAACACGCCGTCACACCACCGCGTCCACCACGCCACCAATCCGCGCTATCTCGACGCCAACTATGCCGGCACGCTGATCATCTGGGATCGCATGTTCGGCACCTTCGTCGGGGAACTGGAAGAAGACCGGCCGCGCTACGGCATCGTCAGAAACCTCGGCACCTTCAATCCGCTGAAAGTGGCGTTCCATGAATGGATCGGCATGTTCAGCGATGCCTTTGCGCCCGCCCTGACCTTGAGTGATCGCCTGAATTATCTGATCAAGCCTCCCGGCTGGAGCCATGACGGCTCACGCGAAACGTCGGAGACTCTCAAGGCTGCCTATGTCAGACGCAATCCAGATGAGGCCGGCAAGCCGGGGCTGCCGATGGCAGGTGCCGAGCCAGTCGAATAGGGAGTTTACTCCGCCGCTTCGGCCGTTTCCGTTTGCATCGGCAGTCCCAGCCATTGCCGGCAATCGGCGCGTGCGCGCGATGTGATGGCGTGGCGCTTGGCGACAGTCTTGTCCTTGCCACGCATGCGTTTGCCCCCGATCTTCGGGGCTTCGACGGGCGGGAACAGGCCGAAATTGACATTCATCGGCTGGAAGGAGCGCTTTCCCGGTTCGTCATCGGAGACGATGTGGCCACCGGTGATGTGGTTGAGCAAGGCGCCGAAGGCCGTGGTGAGCGGCGGCAGCGACGGTGCCTGGCCAAGCCTTTCGGCGGCGGCGAAACGGCCGGCGAGCAGGCCGATCGCAGCACTTTCGACATAGCCTTCGCAGCCGGTGATCTGGCCGGCAAAACGCAGGCCAGGGCGCGACTTCAGCTGCAGCGAGGCGTCCAGCAAGGTCGGCGAGTTGATGTAGGTGTTGCGGTGCAGGCCGCCGAGGCGGGCGAAATCGGCGTTTTCGAGACCCGGTATGGTGCGGAACACACGCACCTGCTCGGCATGCTTCAATTTGGTCTGAAAACCGACCATGTTGTAGAGCGTGCCCAGCGCATTGTCCTGCCGCAGCTGGACGACGGCATAAGCCTTTACCGTCGGATTGTGCGCATTGGTCAGCCCCATCGGCTTCATCGGCCCGTAGCGCAGGGTCTCGACGCCACGCTCGGCCATGATCTCGATCGGCAGGCAGCCGTCGAAATAGGGCGTGCCTTCCCATTGCTTGAATTCAGTCTTCTGGCCATCGACCAGCGCCTGCACGAAGGTTAGGTACTGGTCCTTGTCCATGGGGCAATTGATGTAGTCCTTGCCGGTGCCGCCCGGCCCAACCTTGTCGTAGCGCGACTGGAACCAGCAGGTATCCATGTCGATCGTGTCGAAATGGACGATAGGCGCGATGGCGTCGAAGAAGGCCAGCGCATCGGCGCCGGTCGCTTCCGCGATCGACTGGGCAAGCGAGGGCGCGGTCAGCGGACCCGTGGCGACGATCGCCTGATCCCAATCCGCCGGCGGCAGCCCCGGCACTTCCTCGCGCTGGATGGTGATCAGCGGGTGGGCTTCGAGTTTTTTCGTTACGGCGTCGGCGAATCCGTCGCGGTCGACGGCAAGCGCGCCGCCGGCCGGCACCTGGTTGGCGTCGCCCGCGCTCATGATCAACGAGCCGGCCAGCCGCATTTCGGCGTGCAACAGGCCGACGGCGTTGTTGTCGGCGTCGTCGGAGCGGAAGGAATTGGAGCAGACCAGCTCGGCCAGGCTATTGGTCTTGTGGGCATCGGTGCCGCGAACAGGCCGCATTTCATGCAGGATGACGGGAACGCCAGCTTGCGCTGCCTGCCAGGCGGCTTCGGAGCCGGCGAGGCCGCCGCCGATGATGTGGATGGGATTTTTGCTCATGAGCGCCGGAATAATCGCTTGGTGCGGCGATTGCAATTGCCGTGCGTGGTGCGG
>NZ_RZRQ01000149.1:0-14260 GCF_003997785.1 Mesorhizobium sp. M7D.F.Ca.US.004.01.2.1
GTTCCGGCAAGTCGATGACCGCGCTGGCCATCATACAATTGCTGCCACAGCCGGCGGCGCGCATTTCCGCTGGTAAAATCCGTCTCGGCGACACCGATCTGGCTGATCTCGACGACCGCCAGATGCGGCGCATTCGCGGCGACCGCATCGCCATGATCTTCCAGGAGCCGATGACCTCGCTCAACCCCGTGCTGTCGATCGGCCGGCAGCTGACCGAATCCATCGAGGCGCATACCAGCCTGTCACAAAGCGAGGCCCGCCAGCGCGCCATCGAAGCGTTGAAGGCGGTGCGCATTTCGGAAGCCGAAAGCCGGCTAAAGCAGTTTCCGCACGAACTGTCTGGCGGCATGCGCCAGCGGGTGATGATCGCCATGGCGCTGGCGCTCGAGCCCGACGTGCTGATCGCCGACGAGCCGACGACGGCGCTCGACGTCACCGTGCAAGGCGAGGTGCTGGAGCTGCTGCGTGACCTGCAGCGCCAGCATGGCACCAGCGTCATCCTGATCACCCACGATATGGGCGTCGTCGCCGAGATGGCCGACCGCGTCATCATCATGCGGCACGGCCGCATGGTCGAGGAAGGGAAAACTGCCGACATCTTCGCCCGGCCGCAAGCCGACTACACGCGCGAGCTGCTGGCCGCCGTGCCGCGCATCGGCAGCGGCGTGGGGCGGCAGAAATCCAGGGATGCCGAGGCGGCGACGCCAGCCAATGTCGCCGAGGTCAGAGACCTGCATGTCCGCTTCGACCTGCATGGCGGCTTCTTCGGCAGGGTCAACCGCCGCGTCCACGCCGTCGAGGGCGTCAGCTTCTCGATCGCCCCCAACGAGACGCTGGCGCTGGTCGGAGAATCCGGTTGCGGCAAGTCGACCACCGCCAAGGCGCTGGCCGGGCTGGTGCCTTACAGCGGTGACATCGTCATTGGCGGGCGCAACCTGTCCGGCCTTGGCCGCGACGAGCGCAAGGCGGTGCGCCGCGATGTGCAGATGATTTTTCAGGACCCCTACGCCTCGCTCGACCCACGCATGCGCGTCGGCGACCTCGTCGCCGAGCCGCTGCTGATCCACGGCATCGCGTCGAAGGATGAGCGCAGTCAGCGTGTGGCGGCACTGTTCGAGCGCGTAGGCCTGTCGGCCGACCAGATGGAGCTCTACCCCCACGAATTCTCCGGCGGCCAGCGACAGCGTGTCTGCATTGCCCGCGCGCTCGCGCTGCGGCCGAAACTGATCATCGCCGACGAAAGCGTCTCGGCGCTCGACGTCTCGGTGCAGGCGCGCGTGCTCGATTTGTTGAAGGAATTGCAGCGCGAATTCGGCGTCGCCTACCTCTTCATCTCGCACGACATGGCGGTGGTCGAGAACATCTCCGACCGCGTCGCCGTCATGTATCTCGGCCAGATCGTCGAGATGGGCACGCGCGACCAGCTCTTTTCCAACCCGCGTCACCCCTACACCAGACGGCTGATCGAAGCCGTGCCGGTGGCCGATCCGGGCAAGCGAAGAAGCCGCTTCGCCCGCCTCGACCAGGAAATCCCGAGTTCGACGCGAAAGATCGGCGAGACGCCTGCGAGACTGGTGCTGAGCGACGTCGGTGGCGGACATCTTGTTGCTGCTGGAAGCTGAGGTCGCCACCCCAGACCGTGGGGCTGCATCCGCCTTCGGAGGACACAGCTGCAATCACGCGATTGCGATCTTGACCGGTTCACGCACCACGGCATTCGCCAAGCGGCTGCCGTCGATCAATTCCTGGTGAGCCCCTGATACGGCGTCGTATTCAGGATGTAGGCCACCTCGGTCCGGTTCCGGGCGCGAAGTTTCTTCATGATATTGCGGACATGCACCTTGACCGTGCTCTCGCACATGTTGAGTTCATAGGCGATGATCTTGTTCGCTTTCCCTCGACGCAGGGCTTCGATGACCGAGATCTGGCGTGACGTGAAAACGTTGTCGTCTTGCGACTGCTGTTTGCCCGTTTGCTGGCCGTCCTTGGCGTTTTGCGCCGATTGGTAAAGGACACTCGGTGGGATGAAAATCCCCCCTGCCGCCACAAGATGAATGGCCTTGGCCGCGACCTGCAAGCTGACGCTCGTCGGAACATAGCCTCGCGCGCCTTTTTCGATCGCCTTGAGAATATCGTCAAGATTTTCGATATCGGCCAGGATGATGGCATTCACCGAAGGTCTGGTGGCCTTGAGATGGGCGATCCGGGCAAGATGGTGGTCCGCTTCGGAATTTGACCACATAACGCACATCAACACCGTCGAGATCCTTTGGGTCTCATCCAGGCTTGCCGCATCGAAGGCTTCGATGCTCGAGAAATGCTGGAAACGAAACGCTGGTTCGAAAACCGCCAGGCCCCTTGCCAGGCAGTCGCACATCAGCGGTCGATCATCGACAATCGCGATCTCGATATCCGCCGCTATGGATGGCGGTGGGCTATCAGGATCGATATCAAAAGCGCACAGGCTTTGTTGAGCCGTCTCATATGGTTGAATTGTTAGCATGACTCCACCCCTTTGTCGGATCTCGCCCCCGCGGGGCTTGGCCTCTACTCCACTGTTTTAGCTCCTCCTTACTAAACTTGGATTCGAGGCAGACGTATGTGAAACAAAGCACACGACTGGGCGAATTCGATTCCGGCCCGATATGCTGACCCGGTGAAGGACGATCTGTTCGACCCAGCAGACCCATCCGCCGCAGCAATCGGTCACGCCAACCAACTTTGCGGCGGTGCCCCGACGCGCTTTAGATCGCGTCAGGCTTTCCCGGGACCGGGTGCAACTTTCTACTAAAGTAACGGTTATCGCGGTGCCGGGCGATGGTTACCATCCACGGATGTGCTTATCTCTGACGATCGCATCCGTCGACATTTCGCCAGGTGACACACCACAAGGGAGGAAGTTTAGACAATGAAGCTATCCCATTTCGTTTCGCCACATCATGGCGCCGCGGCTTCATGGACAACCCCTGGCCTCGCATTCTACAGAGCGGCTGTGGGCACGCGCCACATGAGTCGGACGCGGGCGGCGGTTTCAATTCAAGGGGAAGAGCATGAGCATTCGGTCGATGATGATAGGGGCAGCCGCCCTGGTGGCGGTTGGGACGTTCGCTGCGCACGCGCAAGCCGAAGGGTTCGAAAACATCGTGCTGTCCGCAAGCAAGGACGCAAAAGAGACTCAGGCGACATTTGCGCCGGATACGGCCAACATCTTCCTCTCCGCCGATCTGACCGACGCGGTGGCCTCGGGATCGAAGCTCACCGTGAGCTGGATTTCTGTGGATTCAGGCGGTGTCGCGCCAGCGAACTACAAAATCGACGAGGTCAGCTTCGAAATCGGCATGATCGAAAACCATGTCGACTCCTCGGTGAGCAAGCCGGATGCCGGCTGGCCGGTCGGCACTTATCAGGTGCAGATCGCCGTTGACGGCACGGTGAAGGAAGCGGTCGACTTTTCCGTGAAGTGACCGGGGCGCGCCAGGTGCCGCCCATGCTCCACGAGTAGGCGTCGCAGCCCCGTCATCGACTATGGCGCGAGAAGAACGCGCCTCGGATGTACTTTCGATTAGGCAAGCCTTGCCGATCCTATTGCCGCTGGCGCGAACTCGGCGCCGACGGCGACGCTTGGTTCCGACTGCAGCTCGGCGAAGTGGGTCCGAATATTCTGTCCGGCTTCTTTAGAAAGCTATAGACCTCGATCAAATCAATGCGACTGCTTGCGACCTGGGGCAATCGCGACAATCGCCCTGTCGGAACGGGTGAGCACTGCTTGGGCAAATCGTGATGCGCGCATTCTTTCGATTGGTTGCCGTTGTGATCGTGGTGTCCGGCGTGACCGGTTGCACCAGCATTTCCTACTATGCGCAATCCGTGAAGGGTCATCTGCAGATCATGACGGCGCGCCAGGATGTCGGAAAGCTGATCGAGGATCCTTCGACGCCCAAGGTATTGCGCGCCAGAATGGCATCGGCGAGCGCCATACGACAGTTTGCAACAGATGAACTGGCGCTGCCCGACAACAATAGCTACCGCAGCTATGTTGATATCGGCCGGGACTCGGTGACATGGGCTGTCTTCGCTGCGCCGGAATTCTCGCTGACGCCGCGAACATGGTGTTTTCCCGTTTTCGGCTGCGTTCCCTACCGGGGATATTTCTCCAGGAAGTCTGCGACTGAAACCGCTGTCGAACTTCAAGGACAGGGCATGGACGTCTATGTGACGGGCATCACTGCATATTCCACGCTTGGCTGGTCAAGTGACCCGCTGCTAAGCACGATGTTCAGCCAGGATGAAACCTATCTTGCAGGGTTGGTTTTCCATGAACTCGCCCACCAGCGCGTCTACGTCAACGGCGATTCCGCATTCAATGAGGCGTTCGCTGTCGCCGTCGAAACAACCGGCGTGAGAAAATGGCTGCGCGCGGCTGGCGATACCGCGGCATTGCGCCGTTACGAAGCTGCCCGGAGGCGCAAAGCTGAATTTCTTGCGCTTGTCTCCCAGACCCGGGACGAGTTAACGCAAGTCTATTCCAACTCCGGCACCTCGGAGCAAAAGCTGGCCGCAAAGACGGCTGCGATTGAACGGCTGCGGATGCGCTACCGACACATGCGCGACAGGCGCTGGGGTCGATACCGGGGATACGATGCCTGGTTCGCTTCCCCAATCAACAACGCGAAGCTCGCCGCGACTGCTGTGTATGGTGAACAGGTTCCGGCGTTTCTGCACGTGTTCGACTTGTGTTCGGGCGACTATATCAAGTTCTATGCGTCGGTTCGACGGATTGGCGCACTGGACGAAGCTCACCGTGCCGAAGCCCTTGCGGCGGCAGATAGCTGTTATTGAGCTGGTCAATGTGAAGGCCTGAAACGAGACCAGAGGCGGGCTGAGGCGTCCACCATCTGCCGCTCCCTTTGGAAGGCTGCTGATAGACGCCGCCAGTCACCCCGCGTCGCTTAGCCGGAATTCGTCGCCGAGCAACCGTTCGTTGGGATCGATCGGACCCAAGCTCTTTACGACCCGGAATCGACCGCTTTGGGCCTGCGCGATATACATGTTCATGCAAACATGGTGCTGGCCGGGTACCATTTCAGCCGGTCCGCCAGGGCCTTCGCTTATGCGGGCGTGATCGAGTGCCCGGATGACTGCGTCGCGCTCCACCGTGCCGGCCTCCTTCACGGCCGCTTCCCACATCCTGATCGCGCGGTAGTGACCGGTGCAGCCGCTGCCTGCGGTCAACATGGCACTGCCGGGGTATCGATCCTGGTAGCGACGCAGGAGAGCTCGCCCAAATGGGTCGTCGAGTTCCTGGTAGTAGTCGAGACAGCTGTAGAGACCCTCGATCTGCTCGGACGGCACAAGGTTGAAGAAGTTCTCGTCGAAGTAGGTGCAGACGATCTTGCCGCCGCGCTTGCCGAAACCGGCCTCGTGCAGTTCTTCGAAGAACGGTGTCAGGCCCGGCGGCACGATGGTATTGAAAACCACATCGGTGCCGCTCGCCATGATCTGCTGTGCCGTCCGCCTGAAATCGATGGTGTCCAGCGGAAGATACTCCTCGCCAACGATCTCGCCCCCATTGGCGCGCACCACCCGGCTCGCGGCCTTGTTCAGCACATGGGGCCAGATGTAATCGGACGACGGCAGATAGAACTTCTTCGCGCCGGTGCTGTTCATGAGCCATGGTATCAATGGCTCGACCTGCTGCGCGGGGACGGGTCCGGTGCAGAAGATCAGGGGATGGTTTTCCTGCCCCTCGTACTGCTCGGTGTAGATGTAGAGAGTCTTGCCCCGCGTAACCGCCTCGCTTTTGATGGCCTGGCGGGTCGAGCTGTAGATGCCGCCGACGACCACATCCACCATGTCGACGTCGATCAGTTTCGCGGTCCTTGCCTTGGCGACGTTGTCGATGGTTTCGCCGTCCTCGATGACAAGCTCCAGCGGTCGGCCGAGCAAGCCGCCCCTGGCGTTGATATCGTCGACGAGCATGGTGGTGAGGTTCGCATTTGCGACGCCCATGAAAGACAACGGGCCGGTGAGTTCGGCGATAAGACCGATCTTGATGGGTTTCGGATCCATTTGATTTCTCCAAATCAGGGGGTTCGTCGGGCGCGCCGCCGCCGGGCGGCAGGCGGCGCATGGCGAGGGGAACTCAGGCCTCGTAGTGGCCGAGCAGCAGTGCCGCCTGCGGCTTGCCGACATGGCCGGCTTCCTGCAGGATCGCGGGCACCTCAGGATCCGACACGAAATTCTTCCAACCCTCGGCGTCCCAGTCGAAGATCGCCCAGACGCGGTCGGGCTCGCTGGGGTCGCGGAAGACGGTCGCACCGTTCGAGCCGTGCAACCGGCGCTTGTCGGCGCCCTTGGTTGAAAAGATACGGATGAAGTGGTCGACGTCAGCCACTTTGGTCGTTGCGAGAAGCATCTGATTTCCTCCTGTCGGTCGCGGCCACCATTGGTCCGTCGACAGGATCACGATGCGCGCCCGCGAACGGGCGCACATGGGGTGGATTCCCTATGCCTGCGTTTCTCCCGGCCGGATAAGGCCGTGCTCGACGGCATAGAGCACTGCTGCGGCGCGGGTGGTCACACCAATCTTGGAATAGACGTTCTGGATATGGTGGTCCGCGGTCTTGGGCGAGATATCGAGCTTGCGTGCCGCCTCTTTCGCCGTCAATCCGGCAGCGATAAGGCGCAGCACCTCGATTTCGCGCGAAGTCATGCCGGCCAGCGCCCGCGGCAAGGCCCGGCGCGACTGCTGCCCCGCGAAGGACAACACGGCCTCTGCCGCGTCGGCGCACATACAACCGTCACGCACTGCGGCGCGCAGCTGTATGGCCGCCGCCTCGCTGGACAGCGCCTTGCGGTGGGGACGTTCCTCTCGCGACGTTTGGAACGCTTCGGCAGCGGCCAGGATCCGTGCTGAAGGCGACAGGTCGGAGCCACCGACCTTACGGTGATAGCCCGAGCCATCCAGGCGTTCGTGATGACGAAGCACGAGCGCGGCCATCGCATCGCCCTCGCGGCCGAACGATGCCAGCGCGCGTTCGCCGTAATAGGCATGCAGTTGCGCCGCGTCACGCTCGCGCACCGACAGCGGTCCGTTTCGCATCCAAGTCGCCACCGGCACCACGAGTTCGCCAATATCGTGGATACAGCCGGACCAGCGCAACGCGCGCAGGTCGGCGGCGGGCAGCTTCATTTGTCCCCCGGCTCCCTCGGCCAGCTGCGCCACCATCCGCGAATGGCCATAGGTAAGCGGCATGCGCATGTCGATCATGTCGGCGATGGCGAGGAACGCCTCGTCGCAGGCTGCTTCGTCCAGCGTCACCGGCGGATCGGGTTCGAGCGCCAGGATCGTCTCACGGTCGACCGTCGCGCCGATGCCGTCCATCAAGGCCCCCGCGTTAGCCGAGACGAGCCGGGCCAGTTCCGCTTCGTATGGGCCATCGCCTCGGCTGGCTACGGTCTCAGCCATCCCGTCGATGCCGACGGCATCGCAGAGCGCAATCACATCCTGCGCCAGAGTGATCAGGCGCACGGCCGGCAGCACATCCTCGCCGCTCAGCCCTCGCGGCAGACCTTTGCCGTCCCAGCGCTCATAAATCTGCCCGAGATTGCGCCGGATCTCCTCGGAAAGGCCAAGCCGTTGGCCGATCCGCTGCGCGACCTCGCAATGCGCGGTGAGCACCGGGCGAGCCACAGCGAGCGCCTGCGACATCGCGGCCTCGATCGCCCTGGCTTGCGCGTCGGGTTCGAGATCGTAGTAGAACCGCTTGAAGGCCTGCACGAAGACCCTCCCCAGTTCCGCACGATTGCCCATGTCGAGACCGACGAGATCCTGGCGAAGCGCTATTTCGTCCCCAAAGGTGGCCGACAGAAGGTCCGTATCGGCATTGCAGCCGACGTAGCGCAGCATCGACTGGTGGTAGGCATTGCGCCGAACCTCATCGGAAACACCCGCAAGCTCGGCGATGCGCATTGCAAGCACGCACGATTTCAGCGCGAAGTCGCGAGAATGACCAGTGGCGAGGTCCGAAGCATAGGCCAAGACCATCATGAAGTCCGCCCGGCGTATCGAGACGTCTGCCATCGCACACCCCCAGTGAGGCTATGCTAGTCCCCTCTGTTATCAATACCTAGGGGAAATTCGCAAGCCTGATGCGCCCTGCGGGAAATAGAGCACTCTGCGTTTGGCCGAAAGCGGACTGGCGTTCGATGTCAGCGTTCTGGGAGGGTCGTCGCTGTATGAGATGGCCGAGTGACGGCGCATGGCTGCCGTCGCCGCCCAAAACCAAGGTCGGCTTCGTGCTTGAGCGTGATGCGCTTTGTCCGACAGGCTGTCGCTAAGGCTTTGGCGCGCCCCGTCCAACCAGCGCCCGCGATCCACTGTCAGCCGCCGCACCAGCACGGCGTCGATCGTCGGCGTCTGACAGCGCGGTTGAGATCGTCCGCGCGCGGTTCTACTGGTCCGAAAACCTCACGCTCACGCCGCGCTGCCGAAAATAGGCCTGCATCAGCTTGCGGCCCGAGCGGTTGCTCTGCGCCAATTTGGTCGGATCGAACACCGCCTGTTTTATCCCCTCCCGTGTCAGCGCCGCCTTGAGCGTCGCGATATGTGCGTCGATGTCGGCATTGTCCGCCCGGAGCGAGGCATAGATGCTCTCGGTCGCTTCGGCCACGGTCGGTTCGCTCATTGGTGTCGTCCTTTGGTTGGTTGGGCGGCGCTTAGCACAGATTCGCGGCTCCGCCGATACCGATGAGACCGTCAGTGCACAGCACCCGGGGTTTGACGTGCGCTTTTGCGACGGCGCCGTGGCCTCTCAACGAGGTGCATGAGCACTACAAACTCCGGGCTTTCGTCATGTCGGCGGCACTTGCCGGGCTGGCTGGCTCGCTCAAGGCGATCGTGTTCCAGTTCGGAAGCGGACTGGCGGCTTCTGGCATCCAGAAAGCGCAGCAGACATTCAACCAGGTGGGATTGACGTCCCTAACTGACCCGAAGGCGACTTTCGATATTGGATGCCCAACTTGCTTTCACCACTTGACCCGGAAGCCGAGCGAGCCGGTCAGTACATGACTGTCACCGAAGTCTTCCAGGCCTGTCCGGGCGATGGCTTCGCCAAAAACCGAGAACTTGTCGTCGGCCCAATTGATGGTGCCGCCGATGCCGAGACCGCCCCAGAGCTGCTCGTTCCTGCTCGAGAGGCTGCTGCCGGCGAGGTCGACCGCTGAGCCATCCTTGAAGTCGTAATAAAGATTGGCGATGCCGTAGACATTCATGCGCCCAGTGCGACCGGTCCGGTCCTGCCACTGCGTCTGGTGGTCGAGCGATACGCCAAGGCGACCGAGCAGGCTGTCGTTGCTGCCAGGGGTAACGCGTGCGCCAAAGGCATCGGTAAAGGCATCGAGGTCGACGGACGACCAGGCAAGCTGCGCTTGCGGCGTCAGCGACCAGCTCGGGTCGAGCATGATGCGTTTGCCTGCTTCGACACCGAGCGCGTAGCCGACGCCGTTGTTGCCGTCGACGAGCCGCTGTCCGGCGGTCGCCGAATCGAGATTGCTGTCGTACCAGATCACCTGCGCCTGGCCGTCGAGGTAGAAGCCTTCCGCGCCGTACCAGGTCAGCGAGCCGGAAATGCCGGTGCCGGTGCTATCGATCGATCCGCTGCCGAACACCGACGAGACGTCGGCGGACACGGTGCCATACTGGAAGGCGATGCCGCCGATGAGCTGGCCGGCCGCGCTGTCGGACAAAAGCATGTCGGCGCCGGTCTGCAGCCTCCAGGTCGATGTGTCGTATGTCGTTGCGGTGGTGGAGCTTTCCGGATCGTAGGAGCCGCTGGTGCCTTCGATCCTGCCCCACAGCCCGATACCGGCCTCGGCCTTTACGTCATCGGAGATCCCATCGGCGCCTTGCGCTTCGATGGTCCAGGATCGGTTGCCGAGCCGCTGCTGCAGCGTGCCCAGCTGGTTGAAGGTCTGCAATACGCCCGCATAGGCCTCGTAGAGCGGTGCGCCGGCCTGATAGAGCGGAGTTCCGGGTCCGCCACCATCAATCAGGGCGGAGCGCAAATACCAGTCGCCGTCGGTGGGCGTGCTCGTGCCGCCCTGATAGAGCCTGTAGGCATAGGCGCCGCCGACGACCGCCGCATCGCCTTCGAACGTGTAGTCGCCCTTGAGCGCGAAGCTGCCGTTCGAGATGCCGCCGACGTCGACGATCTTGATGCCTTCGGCCGTTTGATCTCCCGCGCCGCCGAAATTGGCGACCTCGAGCGTGCCCGTCCCCGACGAGCCGCCGGCGATCACCAGCATGTCGGTCGCCGAGCCGTCGCCACCAAGCGCTGTGTTGAGGACGAATGTGCCGCCATTGCCGACATAATCGCCGCTGATGGTCAGCGTGTTGCCGAGACCGCCGCCGGCGATGCGCACCGTTCCGGCATTGGTCAGCCCGGCAAGCGTCTGGGAGGTGCCAGCAAGATCGAGCGTGGCGCCCGAGGCGACCGAGAACTGCGAGGAGGAACTGAACGCGTTGGCCGCGCCCGCGGCAAGCGTGCCGCCGCTGACCGAAGTGGCGCCCGTGAAGCCTGAGTTGCCCGAGGCGAGCACCACCGTGCCCAGTCCGTCCTTGACGAAAGCGCCGGCGCCCGAGAGCACCCCGGCATAGCTCGCATTGGCCGCCTCATCGAAGGTGAAGGAGGTCCCCGCGCCGATCGCGACATCGCCGCCGAAGCGCTCGGCCGCCGAGACGAGGCCACCCTGATCGATGGTCCAGTCGAGCAGCGAGGTGCCGGTCAGCGTCAGCGCGCCGGCGCCGTCCTTCACCATCGTGCCGGTGCCGGAGATATCGCCGGCAAAGCTGGCATCCGCCGCCTGGTCGAACACGACAGTGCCGGCATTGCCGATGTCGCCACGGATCGAAGCCGCATTGCCGATCAGCGTGCCGGCGTCCACCAGCGTGTTGCCGCCATAGCTGTTCGTTCCGGTGAGGGTTAGCGTGCCGGAGCCTGTCTTGGCGAGGCTGCCGGCACCCGAGATCACGCCGGAAAGGGTTAGGTTGGCTGCGGTGTCGAAGGTGCCGCCGGCCGCCAAAAGCGTGACGTCGCGCGCCGAGGAGAAGGCGGCGGTGTTGCGCAGCGTGCCGCCGGAAAGCGTCAGGCCGCCGGCGGCGTCGCCGAGATTGTTATCGGCCGCAACCGAAAGCACGCCGCCGGAGACGTTGGTACCGCCGGTGTAGGTGTTTGCGCCCGAAAGCACCAGCGTGCCCGCATCGGTCTTGGTGAGGCTGCTCGCCCCGGTCAGCACGGAGGCGATGGTGGCGGTATAGCCTGCTCCGGCCACCGTGCCGTCACCGACCCGGATGATGCTCTCGCCGCCAGCGCCGGCCAGCGTGATGGCGTCGCCTTCGATGCGGTAGCCATCGGCGGCGAACTGCATGCCGGTAACCTCCAGCGCGCCAGCGCCGTCGTCGGCGATGACGGTGCCGCCGAGCGTCTGGAAGACGGCGAAGCCGGGCTGCGGCTTCATGGCTCCGTTGACCAGGCCGGTGCTCGTCGTCCAGTTCGGGCTCGTCGCCGTCCAGGTGCCGTTGCCGCCGTCGACCAGATCGTTGTTGGCGTTGCCGGCCGCGTCGCCGTCCCAGAACAACAGGTTATTGCCGACGCTGCTGATCAGATTGACTTGGTTGGCGACGGAGGTCTGCACCGTCAGGTCGGCCGCCGTGACGCCGACCGGCAGATTGCCGAATTCGAGACCATTGTCGGTGAGCGCGCCGCCATAATTGATCAGCCGGTAGACGCCCGGGCCGAAGCCGCCGACGTCGGTGATGTCGAGGCTGCCGTCCAGCGTCAGGGCGCCGGTCACCACGATCAGGTCGTTGACGCCGCCGCCGACAATGCCGGCCTGGCCGAGCTCGTAGTCGAGGATCGAGCCGGAGCTCAGGGCAAGCGACCCGACCGTCAGCGTGCCGGGGCTGGAGCCCGGCGCCAGCACGCCGCCATCGGCGACGATCACCGCGCCGCCGATCGAGCCGGAGCCGCCCAGCGTGCCGCCGCTGTTGACCGTCGTCTGAGTGTTGCCGAGCGATCCCTCGACGACAAGCTTGCCGCTATCGACCGTGGTGGCGCCGCTATAGTCGTTTGCGCCGGTGAGGATCGTCGTTCCGGTGCCGATCTGGCTCACCGATCCCGTGCCGCTGATGACCCCATTGTAGGTCAGCGCATTGCTGCGGTTGAAGGCGAGCGTGCCATTGTCGGTGACGTCGCCGATGATCGAGCCGCTGGTACCGCCATTGCCCAGCTGCAGCGTGCCTTGCTGGATGTCCCAGTTGGTGGTTGCCGTGCCGGCGCCGGTCAGCGACCAGGTGCTGGTGCCGGTCTTCTGGAAGGTGTCGAAGTTCCGGTATTGCGCCGCCGCACCAATAGAGGAGATATCGAACGTGCTGTCGGTATTACCGCCGAGCCGCAACGTGTCGGTCGCCTGGGTCGCGTTCGCGACGACATTGCCTTCGATCACCGAGCCGGCCTGCAGCTCGAGTGTCATCGAGCCCGTCGTCGGCGTAACGTTCCAGGCGATCGCATTGGCCTGACCGGCGCCGGCCCGGATCGTGCCGCTGTTGATGAGGCTCACGTTCACCGTGGCCCCATTGGTCGTCACCGCCGCCGCACCGGCTCCCCCCTCAAGAATCCCGGTATTGACGATCGGATTGACGCCTCCTCGGCTAACAATTGCTGCGCGACCGCTGGAACTGCCTCGGATCGTTCCGTGGTTTATAAGCGTGTTGTTCCCCGTAGGGTGGCCGATATCGACGCCGCCCAGGATGAGGCCGTTGTTCGTCAGGGATGATTGGGTTACGACTTGGACGCCACCTCCTATGGAACCATCGGCAGCATTTCCGCCCGAGATCGTGCCGTTGTTGATCAGCGTCGATTGATTCTGCACCACGACGCCGACGCCGCCAGTGCCTCCTATTCCCCCACCTGTTCCGCCTGTGATCGAGCCATTGTTGATGACCGACGCCTGAGTATTTATAAGGACGCCGATCGCACCATTGACGTTGACGGACGCGCCGGCATTGCCGCCGGAGAACGTGCCGGCCAAAGTTTCAATGCTGCCCGGTCCCGCAAACGTAATCCGGCCCCCAGCCCCTGCGGAATTATCAACCCCCTTGAGGGTGAAGCTCTGCGTGTCGATCGTGATAGGCTTGGCGGCGGCCGGAAGATTCGATGCAGATACGGAGAAGCTGCTTGTCAGCGTGATCGTCGCATTGGGGTCGGCGTCGGCGTTCGCGGCAATGATCGCGGCGCGAAGCGAGGCATCGTCGTTGGCGACGTAGTTGCCCGCCATCGCCGGGCGCGGCGCCAGTCCGACAACAACCAGAACGGCCAGGGAAGCGCCCGCCAGAAGGCGCCTGCTCCCTCCGGCCAAAAGCCCGCCGCGCGCGCGAATTCGTCCCGCCATGCCTCGTTCCCCTGATTCCCCGAATGCGCCGAAGGCAGCACGAAAATTATTAGCCCGCAAGACACTTATAGTCTTGAGGACTACCAAAAAGCTAACGTTGATCAGTAAAATGAAGTCTGTGGCGTCTGTACGACAGGAAATCTATTTAATTAGCTTCCTCTTACTAAAGCAAAGCCTCACTAAATGACGTGAATGACCTCGCCGCATGCGGAAATCTGGAGCCGCTGGCCGTCCAGCCGATTCCATGGATAAACTCGGGGCCTGCGGGACTAAGTGGACGCAGCACAAAGGCCACTTGCACTTCGGAACTGAACCGGAATTGCGCCGCCGCGCCCACGCCATCCCGTCGCCCGCGAAAGTGGTCGTCAGCCCCTTGCAGCGGATGCCGCCAATCTAAGCCGCCACTGCGAACCACCGAGGCAGAGCAGGCGCTTCAAGGTTTAGACCGCCGCGCCCTCACCCATAACACCCGCGCTCCACCGCCAGTCGGCGCACCAGTGCCAGCACGGCATCGATGGTCGGCGTCGGTCTGTCCGTTAGCCGGCCAAGTTCCTGCACCGCGCTCACCAGCGCGTCGATTTCCATCGGCCGGCCGCGCTCCAGATCCTGCAGCATCGAGGTCTTGTGTTCGCCGACATCGCCGGCGCCCTTGATGCGCCGGTCGACCCCGATCGGAAAACGCACGCCGAGGCTTTCGCCGATCGCCTGCGCTTCCAGCATCATGATGCGGGCGAGCGTACGGGTGCCTTCGTCGGCAACGATCGCGGCAAGCGTGCTGCCGGTCAGCGCGGAGATCGGGTTGAAGGAGAGA
>NZ_RZRQ01000014.1:0-40632 GCF_003997785.1 Mesorhizobium sp. M7D.F.Ca.US.004.01.2.1
TCGCGAAACAGCGCGGTGGCCGGCACGTCGCGAGCGCGGCCGAGCGGCAGCAAAGCGAAGGCCAGCGTCACCAGCAGGCCGAACAGCGCCGCCATGCCGAGCGCGCCGGGATAGAAGCCGCCTTGCGCCGGCACCGGAATGACGGACTGAAGTGCGGCACTCGCCGCGAATGGCATCAGCGCCCCCAGCACAAGTCCCAGGATGATGCCGAGTGCGGCTATGATCAGGATCTGCACGAGGTAGACGGCAAAGACGAAGCCGCCCGAAGCGCCCAGGCTCTTGAAAGTGGCGATGACGCCGCGCTTGCCGTCGAGATATGCGCGCACCGCATTGGCGACGCCAACACCGCCGACCACCAGCGCCGTCAGCCCGACCAGGGTCAGGAACTGCGAGAAGCGTTCGATGTTGGACGACAGCGCGGGAGCGGCGTTGCTGCGCGTGCGGATCGACCAGCCGGCCTCGGGAAAATCGCTGGCCGCCTGATCCTGGATGGCCTTGAGCCGCGCCTCGTCGGCGTCCGCCGGCAGCCGGATCTTGTAGGCATTCTCGACCAGGCTGCCCGGCTGGACCAGTCCGGTGGCCGCCAGCCCTTCGGTCGAGATCATCAGCCTCGGCGCGAAGCCGAAACCGTCGGACACGGCGTCCGGTTCGGTGACCAGCCTGGCGCGCAGTTCGAAGGTGGCGGTGCCGAGCTTCAGCCGGTCGCCGAGCTTGAGATGCAGGCGCTCGAACAGCAGATCGGGGGCCGCGGCGCCGAAAACACCGAACTCTTCGCCGAACAGTTCCTGCTTCGACAGCGCCGGCTCGGTCTCGAGCGTGCCATAGAGCGGATAGGCATGGTCGACCGCCTTGGCCTCGACCAGCGCCTGGTCGGTTCCGTCGGCGAGACGCGCCATCGAGCGCATGCTGGCGGTTCTGGAAATCTCGCCCAGCCCATCAAGGAAGCCGCGTTCGGGCTGGCTGGCGTCACGCTGGTTGATCTGGAAGCGAAGATCGCCGCCAAGCAGCGTCTGGCCCTGATTGGCGACACCGGCGGTGATCGAACGCGCCACCGAGTTGACGCCGCCGATGGCCGCAACGCCGAGCGCGATGCAGGCGAGGAAGATCAGGAAGCCGGACAGGCCGCCGCGCATCTCGCGCAGCGAAAAGCGGACCGCGAGCCTCAGCGTCTGCGACAATGGCATCAGGCCGTCACCTTGACGGGCGCCTCGATCCGGCCGGACCGCATCGAAACCTGGCGCGAACAGCGTGCCGCAAGGGCCGGATCATGGGTGACCAGCACCAGCGTCATGCCGCGCTCGGCCGCCTTGGCGAACAGCAGGTCGGCGACCTGCCGCCCGGTCGCCTGGTCGAGATTGCCGGTCGGCTCGTCGGCGATGAGAATGCGCGGCGACGGCGCCAGCGCCCGGGCGATCGCCACGCGCTGCTGCTCGCCGCCCGACAATTCGCCGGGATAGTGGGTGACGCGGTCGCTCAAGCCAACCGCCGCCAGCTCGCGCGCCGCCACCGAAAACGGATCGGCGTGCCCGGCCAGTTCCAGCGGCACCGCGACATTTTCGAGCGCCGTCATGTTGGGAATGAGGTGGAAGGACTGGAACACGATGCCAATGTTTCGGCCACGAAACGAAGCAATCTGGTCTTCGCTTTTGCCGTTGAGCAACTCGCCGGCGATTCGAACCGTACCCGAATCGACCCTTTCCAGACCGGCCAGAACCATCAGCAATGTCGACTTGCCGGAACCCGAAGGACCGACGATGCCGGTCGCCTCACCAGCCGCCACATCGAGGCTGACGCCCTTCAGCACATGGACGGAAGAGGCCCCTTCGCCGAGCGTCAGCGATACGTCTTTCAGCGCGATGACGGCTTCTGTCAAAATGAAAGCGTCCTATATGGAGGATGAAGGCTCTGCTTTGCCGGAAGCCGTCGCCGGAAGAATTCCTTGTTCATATGGGGCCTGCCGCATGTCTTTCAAACGCAGTATTGCCGCAGGCTTCATGGTTTTCCTCGCCATTTGCGGCGCCATGTCGTCGGCGCGTGCAGAGCCGTTCAAGATCGTTGGCTTCGGTGACAGCCTGATGGCGGGCTTCGGCCTTGGGCCGGACCAGGGCTTTACCGACAGGCTGCAGGCAGCGCTTGGCACCAAGGGCCATGATGTGACCGTCGCCAATGCCGGCGTCTCCGGCGACACGACGAGCGGCGGCCTGGCGCGGCTCGACTGGTCGGTGCCGGACGGCACGCAGCTGGTCATCCTCGAACTCGGTGCCAACGACATGCTGCGCGGCGTCTCGCCCGACATCACCAAGAAGAACCTCGACGAGATGCTGGGTAGACTGAAAGAGCGCAAGATTGCCGTGCTTTTGGCCGGCATGCGCGCCGCACCCAATCTTGGTGCCGACTACCAGAACGCCTTCGACGCCATCTTTCCGGACCTGGCCGGCAAATATGGCGTTGCGCTCTACCCGTTCTTTCTCGACGGCGTCGCCGGCCAACCGGGCATGCGGCTCGAGGACGGCTTGCATCCGAACGCGCGAGGCGTCGACCAGATGGTCGAACGCATCCTGCCCACCGTCGAGAAGGCCATCTTGGCGGTGCCGGGCGGCTTGTAAGGCGGGACTGGAGCTGTTTCCGTTGGGGAAGCTTTTTAACAAAGACTGTGACCAACAAACATCTTGCCCCGTTTGACTATCGATGATTCGCTATGGGTACAGTTCGATTCGAGGAAGGGAGGCTCTTCATGCCGCGTCTTTTCACCGCCCTCGAAATTCCGCGTGACGCCGCCCTTTCGCTGTCCCTGCTGCGGGGCGGCCTGCCAGGCGCCCGCTGGATCGACGTCGAGAACTACCACCTGACGCTGCGTTTCATCGGCGATGTCCCAGGCCATGTCGCCGACGAGATCGCCAACGCGCTCGACCGTGTCCATCGCCCTTCCTTCTCGCTGGCGCTGTCCGGCGTCGGCGCTTTCGGCCAGAAGAAGCCGCATGCGGTGTGGGCCGGTGCTTCCGCCTCGCCCGATCTTGCCGCCCTTCAGGGCGAGATCGACCGCATCTGCCAGCGGCTCGGCATCCCCGCCGACCCGCGCAAGTTCATGCCGCATGTCACGCTTGCAAGGCTGCGCAATTCGACCCCGTTGGACGTCGCCCAATATCTGTCGGCGCGCGGCAATTTCTCGACGCTGCCGTTCCGCATCGGCCGTTTCGTGCTGATGTCGTCGCGCGATTCGGTCGGCGGCGGCCCCTATATCGTCGAGGAAGCCTGGCCGCTGTCAGGCACGGACGCCCGCACCTCCAGCCTTGTCGCCAGCGCCTCCGACGCCTCGCGGATCATGCGGTAGACCGAAGCGAAGGCTTCCGCACCGTCATAGTAGGGGTCCGGCACATCACCCGCCTTGCCGTGCGCGAATTCCAGGAACAGTTGCACCCGGTCGCGCATGGCTGCCGGCGCCAGCGCTTTCAGATCAGCAACATTCGACCGGTCCATGCCGAGGATCAGGTCGAAGCGGTGGAAATCCTGCGGCGTGACCTTACGCGCCGTCTGCCCGGAAATGTCGACGCCGTGGCGCACCGCAACCGCGATCGAGCGTGGATCGGGATCGGAGCCGACCTCCCAGCCGCTGGTTGCCGCCGAATCGAGCAGGATGTCCCGGCCCAAACCGCGCTCCGCCAGGACGGCTCGAAGGACACCTTCCGCCAGCGGCGAGCGGCAGATGTTGCCGAGGCAGACGAAAAGAATGGAATTTATGGGCTTCGCGCTCATCGATCCGGATTTGTCTTTGTGCATGTCGCTATCCCAAAACCGCAACGCACTTTTGGGCGACATGCACTATGGTGAGAGTCATTTTTGGAAATAGCACGGGAAGCTGACATGACGAGAGAGAAACTGGGCAAGGACGCAATCGCCGCCGCGCTGGTCGGGCTCGAAGGCTGGGCACCGGCGGCGGATGGCGCCTCCATCAAGCGCACATTCACCTTCGCGAATTTCTCCGAGGCCTTCGCCTTCATGACCCGCGTCGCGCTTGCCGCCGAGAAGATGGACCACCATCCCGACTGGTCGAATGTCTACAAGGCCGTCGACGTGACGCTCAACACCCACGATGCCGGCGGCGTCACCGCGCTCGATATCGATCTGGCGAAGAAGATGAACCGCTTTGCCGGCGGCTGACCCCCGCTATCGCCTCGGGTATCGCCCCGGGTGTTGCGACGTCCACGATGCGGCAGCAAACCCAAATTGGCGCCGGCATCTTGCAGCGGGGGTCGGGTTTCACCACATTTTCGCTCGCGGGCATGCGCCGGGATGCGCATGAGCCCTGCAAGGAGAAACTGATGGCGCAACAATCCGGTTTTGATTTCTTCGGCTTTGGCGGCAAGCTCGGCGACGAGGACGAGGTGCGCGAGAAATTCTGGCGCACGGCAAAGAAGGCCGCACGGCAGATCCCCTTCATGGAAGAGGTCGTGGCCGCCTATTACTGCGCCATGGACAAGAACACGCCGCTGCGCGCCAAGGGCGTCTTGCTGGCCGCGCTCGGCTATTTCGTCCTGCCGGTGGATGTCATCCCCGACTTCGTCTTCGGACTTGGCTTCACCGACGACATCGCCGTGCTCACCGCCGCGATCACCGCCGTCAGCGCCCACATCACCCCGGCGCACCGGCAGGCCGCCAAGGACGCCATCGCCGACAAGGGCTGAACACGCACGCGAAACGCCGTTGAAGCCGGCTTTCGGCGGCAGCGCAAAAAGTCAAACTCTTGCCGCTTTCGTGGCCTCCAAGTCGCCGAAGGGACGTCGCGCCACCCGCTGACAGGGCGGCGGCGCGGGAATGGCGGCGGTTTCCTCGGGTGCGGGTCCTTTTCTCAAAGGAAATTCACCGTTTGGTAACCCAGATTAAATCAAAATGAAGCGACGGGCAGGACGCCAAGCCGGCCTGCCGCCGCACCAGTTGGAATACGGGAAAAGCGATGCGCGGATTGATTGCACTAGTTTCGAGCCTGGTCCTGGTGGCCGTGGCGGCGCCGGCACTGGCGCAGTCGGCGACCAAGATCGGCCAGCACAATGCCTGGGGCACCTACAGCTACCAGGCCTCTGGCGGCAAGGTCTGCTATGTCCTGACCGTGCCGACCGACAAGCAGCCGCCGACGCTCGACCATGGCGACATGTTCTTCTTCGTCAGCCAGCGGCCCGGCCAGCAGGTCTCCTACGAGCCGCAATTCATCGCCGGCTACAACTTCCAGGAAGGCTCCAAGGCCACCGTCACCATCGACAAGAAGACCTTCTCGATGTTTACGCGCGGCAAGTCGGCCTGGGTCGAGAATGCCGCCGAGGAGCCGGTGCTGATCGCCGCCATGAAGACCGGCACCGATATGAAGGTGACGGCGAAGTCCGGCCGCGGCAACCCGACCTCCTATGTCTTCTCGCTGAAGGGCATTTCGGCGGCGCTGACGTCAATCGCCAAGTGCAAATAGGCAAAGCTTCGTTTTGAGGGAAAGGCCGGGCCGCGAAGCCCGGCCTTTTTTCTTTCAGCCTTGCCCCGGCGCGACTTCCGCCCGCCGCCGCCGGATCGCCTCGGCGATGAAGACCCGCGACAGCGCGTGATAGAGCGGCTCGTGCGAGATCATGCGCGCCGTGCCGTAGCCCAGCATCGAGGCCAGCATCAGCGCGATGACATTGTCGTGATTGCCGGTCATCTCCAGGATGATGACGAAGGCCGTCATCGGCGCTTGCACTACGCCGGCGAAATAACCGGCCATGCCGAGCAGCGCCGCCGCGCCCGTGCTGGCGCCGAAGAGAAGGCCAAGCGAACTGCCGATGCCGGCGCCGACCGCCAGTGAGGGTGCGAAGATGCCGCCCGGAATGCCCGAGACCATCGACAGCAGCCCCGCCAGGAACTTTTCGGCAAAGAAGAGTGGGGGCAGCGGCGTGCCTTCGACGGCGCCGCGCGCCTGCATGTAGCCGGTGCCAAAGGTCAGCCCACCTGACGCGATGCCGATTACCGCCACCGCAAGTCCGCAGACCGCCGCCACGATCAGGGCGCGCCGCAGTGGCTGCTGCGTGTTCCAGCGCCGGATCCGCCGCGTCGCCTTCAAGGCCAGCAACGAGAACAGAGCGCCGAAACCGCCGCCGATGACACCACAGGCAAGCACCAGCGGCCACTCGGCGGCAAACGAGATCGTCTCCTTGGCGACGCCGAAATAGGTGTAGTTGCCGATCAGGCCGAGTGAGGCGAGACCCGCCAGGATCACCGCCGTCAGCACCAGCCCGTTGGTGCGCGCCTCGTAGGTGCGGCCCATCTCCTCGATGGCGAAGACGATGCCGGCCAGCGGCGTGTTGAAGGCGGCCGCGATGCCTGCCGCCGAGCCGGCCAGGATCAGGCCGCGCGCCTGCGCCATGCCGCCCCAGCGCGCCACCTGCAGCATCAGCGACGCGCCGACCTGCACGGTCGGGCCTTCGCGGCCGATGGAGGCGCCGCAGAACAGGCCGACGATGGTGAGCGCGATCTTGCCCGCCGCCAGCCGCAGCGACAGGATATGGCTGCGGTCCTCGTCGTCGCGCAGGTGGCGTGCGGCGATCGCCTGCGGAATGCCGCTGCCTTGCGAACCGGGGAAGAAGGCGTACGCCAACCAGGCGCACAGCACGAAACCGAGTGGGGTGGCGATGAGCGGCAGATAGAAACGCCCGCCCCCCTCGCTGCCGATCATCGCATGGAACAGGCTTTGCGCCCGGTCGGCCAGCACCGCGAACAGCACGCTGATCAGGCCTATGCAGATGGCGCCGGCCCAGAACACCAGCCGCGGCTGCCAGACGCGCCGCGAGCCCCACATCGCCTGCGTGCGCCGCAGCATGGGATATTTTCGCGATATGCCGGCCATGTCTGTCCTCGGGATGGGATGTTCGGACCTAACATGGCGATGGCTATTTGGGCCAGCCTTAGGGGCGACGGATGAGGGGGCTCCAGCTCGACACCGCCGGTGTTCCGTATGGCCCCGCCGGCTTCCATGCCGGCGGGGCGGGTCAACGAGGTCTCACATGGCCATTTTTTCACATTCGGCCTGAGCCTTCTTGGTCGACGTATCGATCATGAAGGCTTTGCCCTTGGCGTCGGTCATCATCATCATGCAGTGCTTGATCGGCTTTGCCATCTTCATCATCTCGGCGCCCATCTTTGCATCCGGCATCATGGTGCCCATGTGCCCGTCCGGCATGATCGCCATCACTTCTCCACCCTTCATCATGGTCATCGTGCCCATCGCGTCTTCGGCAAATGCCTGCGAGGTGGAAAGGCCGACGAGGCCGGCAATGACGGCGAGCTTGATAGAGTTCATTCTGCATACTCCCATTTTGTAGGGGCATGGTTGCCCCCTTCGGATTTCGACGGCGCGATGGGAATCGTTACGCAAACACGACGATGTGATCGGTTCCTTTACGTGGAAAGACTGGGCAAGGCTGCCAGATGGTCGTAGCAGCCTGTCAGCCGGCGTGCATGCCGTTGCATTCCCGCCGCATGACTCTGCCCTCAACCTGTGCTATGCGCCGCGCTTCCTTTCCGGCACGATGCGTGAAATCGGCCGCAAACCGCTTATATTAGTGCAACCATGACCCTTTCATTCGATCTTACCATTGACGGCACCCGTGACGCGTTGCGTGCCCGCGCAGCGCAGCCCGAAAAGCCGTCGCTGATCGGCCTGACGCGGGTCGAGCTCGCCGAGGCTCTGGTTGCATCAGGCACCGTGCCGGAACGCCAGGCCAAGATGCGTGCCCAGCAGCTCTGGCACTGGATGTATGTGCGCGGCGTCTCCGACTTCGCCGGCATGTTCAACATCTCCAAGGATCTGCGCGCCGAGCTCGACAAGCATTTCACCGTCGCCAGGCCCGAGATCGTCGAGGAGCAGATTTCTTCCGACGGCACGCGCAAATGGCTGTTCCGCTTTCCGCCGCGCGGCGCCGGCCGGCCCGTCGAGATCGAGACCGTCTACATTCCCGAGGAAGGCCGCGGCACGCTGTGCATCTCCTCGCAGGTTGGCTGCACGCTGACCTGCTCGTTCTGCCACACCGGCACGCAGAAGCTGGTGCGCAATTTGACCGCCGAGGAAATCCTCGCCCAGCTGCTCACCGCCCGCGACCGGCTCGGCGATTTCCCCGACCGCGACACGCCGGACGGCGCCATCGTGCCGGCCGAGGGCCGCAAAGTCTCCAACATCGTCATGATGGGCATGGGCGAGCCGCTCTACAATTTCGAGGCGGTGAAGAAGGCGCTGCTGATCGCTTCCGACGGCGATGGTCTTTCCTTGTCGAAGCGGCGCATCACGTTGTCGACCTCCGGCGTTGTGCCGGAAATCTTCCGCACCGGCGAGGAGATCGGCGTCATGCTGGCGATCTCGCTGCATGCCACCAATGACGATTTGCGCGACCTTTTGGTGCCGATCAACAAGAAGTATCCGCTGAAGGAACTGATCGCCGCCTGTCGTGCCTATCCCGGCCTGTCGAACGCCAAGCGCATCACCTTCGAATATGTGATGCTGAAGGACGTCAACGATTCCATCGAGGACGCCAAGGGGCTGATTAAGCTGCTCAAGGGCATTCCGGCCAAGATCAATTTGATCCCGTTCAACCCGTGGCCAGGCACCAACTACCAGTGCTCGGATTGGGAGACGATCGAGAAATTCGCCGACTACATCAACAATGCCGGCTATGCCTCGCCGATTCGCACGCCACGCGGCCGCGACATCCTGGCCGCCTGCGGCCAGCTCAAGTCGGACTCCGAGCGCATGCGCAAGGTCGACCGGCTGGCCCTGGAGGCCATGATGATCGCGGGGCACGGCGAGGCGTGAGCCGCCGCTTCGCCTGGCTGAAACGCCTCGCCGTGATGGCCGTCGGTTATATCGCCGGTGTGCTGACCTCGATCCTGGTGCCCGTGCTGCTGATCGCGCTTCTGGAAGGCATCGAGGACGGGAACTGGTCCATCATTTTCGCATTCGACTGGTTGGGCTCCTTCCCGCTCGCCGTCTTGACCGTGATGATCGGCGCGCTGTTGATCGTCGGCCCCGCGCTCTTTGTCGCCGAATGGTTTTCGCTTCGGGGATGGTTCTACTTTGCCGCCACGGGCGCGATCACCTCGACGGCGTTTGGCGTTTCCATGCCGCGCTCGGCAGGCAGCTTTGTTTTCAATCCGGGTTTTCTCGGTTTTCTGGCCACGGCCGGCATTGCCGCCGGTTCGGTCTACTGGCTTCTGGCCGGGCGCAAGTCTGGCATGCGTCGGGATTTGGGCCGAGATTTGGGATGACCCGCCTCGTCGGCTACCTCGTCCGTTTCACTGTTATCCTGTTCGGCTATGCTGTCGCCTCGCTGGCGGCGAGCGCCTTCCTCAACGTCCTGTTCCTGGCGTCACTTGGCTACACGCCGGAGCACGCGCACCCCACAGCGACGGCTTCCCTGTATTTCTCAATTCCCTTCGTCGCCTTGTTCGTCGCTTATTTCGCCCTGATGCCGGCTTGCGTCGTCATCCTGGTTGCCGAGATCCTCGGCCGGCGCGACTGGCTGTTCTATGCGCTGGCGGGTGCGGTGGTTGCGGCGGTTTTCCTCGGCCTCGTCGACCACAGCGGTGACACCACCTTCGCGGTCAGGGACACCAGCGCCATCATGGCAGTGATCGGCAGCGGCATGGTCGGCGGCATTTTCTACTGGCTCAGCGCCGGGCGCTGGGCCGGAAGCTGGTGGCAGGGCGAGCCAGGATCCGAAGAGGATGGTCGAACAGGATGACGGGCCCCTACTTCGCCTGCGCCGTCAGGATCTTGAGCGCGAAGGCGGAGAACACGCCGGCAAAGAGATAGTCCACCACCCGCGTCACGCGCGGGCTGGCCTTCATCGCCGCCGAGAACCTTTCCGCCGCCAGCACCATCGGCACGGTCACCGGGATCGACAGCACGATGAACATGAGCCCAAGGAAAAACAGCTTTCCCGGTGCGCTCGGATCATGCACGGACACGAACTGCGGCAGGAAGGTCATGAAGAACAGAATGATCTTCGGGTTGAGCAGATTGACGCCGAGGCCCGCCGCCCAGCTGCGCAACAGCGAAATTTCGGGGCCGGTTTTCTTCTCCGGCGAAAAGGCCGAGCCCCTGGTGATCGCCTGCCAGGCCAGGAAGACGAGATAACCGGCACCAAAAATCTTCAGCACGAAGAAGGCCATCGGCGAAGCGACGATCAGCGCCGAGACGCCGACCACCACCAGCGTGGTGTGGATCAGCGTGCCGCACAGCGCACCCGCCATCGAGGCAAAGCCGGTGGCGCGGCCCTGGCTCAGCGTGCGCGAGACGAACAAGGTCATGTCCGGCCCCGGCGTGATCGCCAGGATCACGGTGGCAATGGCAAACTGGATCAGCGTGGCGGTGTCCGGAATGAACGACATGAGCGGCCTCAGGAGATTGGAGGCGCCTATACAGGATGAGCCGCGACGGTGCCAGACGCAGGAGCGATCCGATGGTCGATCCAGCAGGCGTATGGCGAAGGCGTCAACGGGCGCCCAGCCGCCGTAAATCCTATGCCTGCCTGCTCAGCCGCATCCTGGCGGGTTCCGTGGCGGCAGGCTGATCGTTCCGGACGTCGGGGCCGCCAATAAGCAGGATTTGATCGATCGGCTTGGGCCGGCCGAGGAAATAGCCTTGCGCCTCGTTGCAGCCCTCGACCTGCAGGATGGTGAGCTGGACATGCGTCTCGACGCCTTCGGCGAGCACCGGAATATCGAGGCTGCGGCCCAGCGTCAGCACCGCCCGGATGATCGCCTTGGCTTGCGGGCTTCGCTCGACATCGGCCATGAACGAGCGATCGAGCTTGATCTTGTCGAAGGGAAACGAGCGCAGCGTGTCGAGCGAGGAATAGCCGGTGCCGAAATCGTCGATCGCGATCGTCACCCCCAGCGCCTTGATCTGGCGCAGGACATGCAGCGTGCGCACCTTGTCGGCGACGATCGTCGATTCGGTCAGCTCGAGCTCCAGGCGTTTCGGCGACAGCCCGGTCTCGACCAGGATCTGGTGGACGAGCTTGGCGAGATCGGCATGGGCGAACTGCACCGGCGACAGATTGACCGCGATCTTGTGGCTATTGTCCCACGAGGCTGCCTGGCGGCACGCGGTCCGCAGCACCCATTCGCCGATCGCCATGATCGAGCCGTTCTCCTCGGCAATCGGAATGAATTCGACCGGCGGGATCATGCCATGCACGGGATGGGTCCAGCGCAGCAGCGCCTCGTAGCCGCAGGTGGCGCCGGTCGGGACGGAGGTCTGCACCTGATAATGGAGCGAAAGCTCGCCGCGCTCGATCGCCTGCCGAAGGTCGGTGGCCAGCGCGCGGCGCGCCCGCGCCGTCTCGTCCATGGCGGATTCGTAGAAGCAGACGGCCCGCGTCACATCGTTCTTCGCCCGGTACATGGCGAGGTCGGCATTGCTGACCAGCCGCTCGCGATCAGCCCCGTCGCGCGGATAGACGGCGACGCCGATGCTGGCGCCGGCGGCGATTTCGAAATCGTCGAGCCGCAACGGCTCGAACAGGGATTTCTCCAGCCGCGAGACCAGGCCGAGAAGGTCGTTCTGATCCTTGAAGCGCTTGATCGCGGCGAACTCGTCACCGCCGAGCCTTGCGGCGAATTCGCCCTCGCCGATGAGTTTCGACAGCCTGCGGGCGACGATCTTGAGCGCCTGGTCGCCGGCCGCGTGCCCCCTGAGGTCGTTGATCTCCTTGAAGCGGTCGAGATCGATGACGATGACGGCCGTCATCGTGTCCTTGTCTTCCCGCGCCCGTTCGATCTCATGGTCGAGGCGGTCGTTGAAGGAGACCCGGTTGGGGAGACCGGTAAGGGCGTCGTTGAGGGCAAGATGCTGAAGCCGCTCGAAGCTCTCCAGGCGGCCGCGTTCGTCGATCAGGTAGCTGGCGAAGCCGGTGGCTGCGACGATCAGGCCGACAACGGCAACGGCGACCGCCATCGCCACCAGAATGTCGGGGTTGGTGCCGGTGGTGATGAAGGACAGCGGCGTCACGGCCACCGCCGCCATCGCCGTGAAATGCAGGCCGACGATCGCCAGCACCAGCAGCCCGATGGCGAGATAGTGCGACCAGCGGTATGGCCGACGCACGGCATGGCCGACGGCCACGGCGGAAAACGCCGCCGAAATCACCAGTGAAGCGGCAATATAGGAGCTGTCCCATTCGACGATGCCGGCAACGTGATAGGCCATCATGCCGATGTAGTGCATGGCCGAGATCGCCAGCCCGACGACGCATCCGCCCCATTCCGGGGCAAGACGCCGGCTCTTGTCGGAGGCTAGGGTGAAGCCGGCTCCGGTGCCCGCGATGGCGATGACCAGCGACACCATGGTCAGGACCGGATCGAAGGTGATCGGCGCGCCGGGCTGATAGGCCAGCATGGCGATGAAGTGCGTGCACCAGATCGAGGAGCCGGCGGCAACCGCTGTCAGGAACAGCCAGCCCCGCATCTGCACGCCGGCGGTTTTCCTGGCACGGTCGAAGAGGCCGATCGTCACCCAGCAGCCAGTGACGCACATCAGCGCCGCCAGCAGGACAAGCCACAAATTATGCTCCGTGGCGATACATGATATAACGCGCATCAGGAATGGCCCAAGCCCGAGGGTGCCCGCGACGAGGCAGGCAAGGCCGTCCCGGCACGTCGCCGACACAGCTTGTCGTTATATTAGCGACGGAGCGTGAAAACTTGATTAAATCCCTCCAGCAAATGCAGCCCTTGATTGCAGCCGGTTGTTTCCCCTGTCGGCACCAGCCCTCGCCATGCGCTGGACCAGAAGCCATGCACGCACGCGTGCTTGCTCGCTTTGCCGTTCCTGCTAAAAGGCCCTCCGACAATCCATGACGCCTCGGCTGGGGCGTCCGCCATCGACGGGGTAAAAATGTCCAAGGCCAAAGACGTCAAGAAAGTCGTGCTCGCCTATTCCGGCGGCCTCGACACATCCATCATCCTGAAATGGCTGCAGACCGAACTCGGCGCCGAAGTCGTGACCTTCACCGCCGATCTTGGCCAGGGCGGCGAACTCGAGCCGGCGCGCCGCAAGGCCGAGATGATGGGCATCAAGGACATCCGTGTCGTCGACGTGCGCGAGGAATTCGTCTCCGACTTCGTCTTCCCGATGTTCCGTGCCAATGCCGTCTATGAAGGCACCTATCTGCTCGGCACCTCGATCGCGCGGCCGCTGATCTCCAAGCATCTGGTCGAGATTGCCAAAGAGACGGGCGCCGACGCGATTGCGCATGGCGCCACTGGCAAGGGCAATGACCAGGTCCGCTTCGAGCTTTCGGCTTACGCGCTGAACCCCGACATCAAGGTCATCGCGCCATGGCGCGACTGGTCGTTCAAGTCGCGTACCGACCTGATCAATTTTGCCGAGCAGCACCAGATCCCGGTGCCGAAGGACAAGAAGGGCGACGCGCCGTTCTCGGTCGACGCCAACCTGCTGCACTCCTCTTCCGAGGGCAAGGTGCTGGAAGACCCGTGGAGCGAGCCGCCGGAATTCGTCCACCAGCGCACCGTTTCGCCGATGGATGCGCCTGATACCGTCACCGAGATCGAGATCGAATTCCTGAAGGGCGATCCGATCGCGCTCAACGGCAAGAAGCTGTCGCCGGCAACGATGCTGGCCGCGCTCAACGATCTCGGCCGCGACAACGGCATCGGCCGGCTCGACCTGGTCGAGAACCGCTTCGTCGGCATGAAGTCGCGCGGCGTCTACGAGACGCCCGGCGGCACGATCCTGATCGCAGCTCACCGCGCCATCGAATCGATCACGCTCGACCGCGGTGCTGCACACCTTAAGGACGAGTTCATGCCGCGCTATGCCGAGCTGATCTACAACGGCTTCTGGTTCGCGCCCGAACGCCTGATGCTGCAGGCGATGATCGACAAGAGCCAGGAAGACGTCGAAGGCACGGTGCGGCTGAAGCTCTACAAGGGCAACGTCATCGTCACCGGCCGCAAGTCGAAGAAGACGCTCTATTCCGACGCGCTGGTCACCTTCGAGGACGATCGCGGCGCCTACGACCAGAAGGACGCTGCCGGCTTCATCCGCCTCAACGCGTTGCGGCTGCGCACGCTGGCCGCGCGCAACCGCAACAAGTAACGCGGATGCGCGGTCTCGGTCGCTGCCTGGCGCCGCTGGTTCTTCTGGCGACGCCGGCGGCCGGCCAGGAGTTCGACCCGGCCTCCGTCGACCTGGCCGGGTTGATCGAGTGCAAGGCAAGCGTCTCCGCCTACAATAATTTCGCCTTCTGGATCAGCGACGGCCCAGTTGCACTGGAAAAGCTCGGTTGGAAGGAAGCCACGTCCGGCAACCTCTTTCTCAAGCAGTACGACTTACCGGAGCCGGTTCGTACCTTCGGGCGCGAAACAAGCTCGATCGTCTTTACCGCGACCGGGCCGATGGCGGTCCTTGACGGGGTTTCGGCACCGGATCTGGCGCATGAATTGGAAATAGTTCCAACGGTGTCGACTGCGGAAAAATTCCTGGGCGAGAAAATCGTCGTCGAAAGCACCGAGGACGCCAACGGCATGAAGATCGAAACGCGCATAGCGCTCAACGTCTCGACTGTTGATTCGCATCCGGGCAAGACGCTGGCAGGCTGCTCCTATGCACTCAATGTGACCGTGAATTGAGAGTGACTGTGAATTGAGACGGGGCCTCGCACAGCTTGGCGCGAGGCAAGTCTTGCTCAATTAAGACCCTGCTAAGACCCTGCATCCGCGCCGCGTTCGGGACCATCAACAAAAAGCCCGGCGCAAGGCCGGGCTATTCTGTCGAACAGAGACTGCTATCCGTTATCAGTCGCCATCGATCGCCGTGGCGATGCGGGCGATCGCCTGCTGATAGACGCTTGCGGAATTCCAGCCGGCAATTGCGCCCATATTCGCGCTCGCGCTCGCGCCGGCACGCCAGCCATGACCCTTGAGGAAGTTGGCGGTGGAAGCCAGCGCAGTGCCCTTGTCGCGCAGGTTTCCGCTGCCGACGCCATACTTCAAGACATTTCCCGGCAGGAACTGCGTGTGGCCAATCTCGCCATGCGCGGCGCCGACCGACGAGGCTGTCAACGCCCCGCGGTCAACCAGCTTCAGGGCCGCAATGGCATGTGGGTAAAAGAAACCCGGACGGCGGCAATCATAGGCAAGCGTCAAAATGGCTGAGACCGTATTCTGGTTGCCCATGGCGGAACCGAACCCGGTTTCCATACCCCAGATGGCGAGCAACACACCCGGCGACACGCCGTAGTTCGCTTCGATCTGGGAAAACAGTGCCGCGTTCGACTTCTTCAGCGACCGGCCCTTGGAAATGATCGCGGCCCCGCCACGGCGCTTCATGAAATCATCCACCGAGCCGCTGAAAGCCTTGTGAATGCCGCGGTCGACGGAGATCGTCTTTGTTGCGTAGCTCGCGCCGGCCAGAGCGGCCAGACCCTTGGGGCCTACACCTTCGGACTTGGCTTCCGCGGCGAACTCCGGCTTCCAAGCCTCGAATCCGGCGCCGGTCTTGCCGCAGCTGGCCGCCGCCTGCGCGCCCGTAGCCAGCGCAAGCACCGCCACCACGGCCGATGCAAACATCTTTCCCTTGGCAAGTAATGCCATGCTTTTTTCTCCTGATTGCCTGAATCACGTCCCGGTTGCGAATTTGCCAGTGAAACGCGCAATTGTCACCGTCCCCCGGCGCTACGCTGGCCAATGAAGGGGAATTTGCCTACGATCAAGTGATTATTGTGGCGGAAACGCAATGGAAGACGTTGATGTCGTGATCATCGGCGCCGGTTCGGCGGGTCTTGCCGCCGCCAGGCCCTGCAGGCGGCAGGCCTTTCCTTCGCCCAGCTTAAATAGCTTCGAGAGATGCGGAACGCCGGCCGGCGGTTGGCGTTGGGCACGTGCCGCCCCACATATGCTGGCTCTGAAGGTTTGAGATCGAGATGAAACTCTTCGACTGCCCGCATTGCGGCCACCGTCTCTACTTCGAGAACGCCCAGTGCCTGAACTGCAGGAGTCTCGTGCTCTACGATCCCGAGCACGCCCGCTTTGCGCTGTCTGATATCGACGGCATCTTCCAGTGCACCAATGCCGACGAATGCGCCTGCAACTGGATGGCCGAGCCGGGACAGGGTTTTTGCCGCGCCTGCGTGCTGAACCAGCTGATCCCCAACCTCTCCGTCGACGGCAACCGCCGCCGCTGGATCCGCGTCGAGGCGGCGAAGAAGCGCGCCATCTACTCGCTTCTGGCCTTCGGCCTGCCGGTGGCGCCCAAGCAGACCCCCGCCGACGAGATCGGCCTGGCCTTCGACTTCCTCGCCGACCCGATCGGCGGCGGCCCCGGCGGCGAGCGCATCCTGACCGGCCACGACAATGGCCTGATCACGCTCAACGTCGCCGAGGCGGACTCGGCCGAGCGCGAGAAGCGGCGTGTCGAGATGGGCGAGAACTATCGCACCTTGCTCGGCCATTTCCGCCATGAGCTCGGCCATTATTACTGGGACCGCCTGATCCGCGACGATCCGCAAAGGCTGGAAGCTTTCCGCGCGCTGTTCGGCGATGAGCGCGCCGACTACGAGCGGGCGTTGAAGACCTACTACGTCAATGGTGCCGCGCCCGACTGGCAGCAAGGCCACATCTCGGCCTATGCCACCTCGCATCCGTGGGAGGACTGGGCCGAGACCTGGGCCCACCACCTGCACATCACCGACACGCTGGAAATGGTCCACGCGCTGAACTTTCCGCTCGGCCGGCTGGAGACAGTGGAGGCCAACGACTTGCCGCAGGGCGACACCGGCGGCGGGCTGCAGGCCGCACCTTCGGAGCCGGCGACCGCGCCCGAGCCTTTCGAAAAGATCCTTGCCCGCTGGCTGGTGCTGTCGGAAGCCTCCAATTCGATCAACCGCTGCATGGGCCTGCCCGACCTCTACCCCTTCGTCATTTCGGACGTCACGGCGCGGAAATTGGCCTTCGTTCACGAACTTCTGACCGGCTTGCCGAAAGAACAGGGAACAAATCGTGAGTTGGCGCAGGCGTTTTAGCGGGAACGCATAAGCCGCTGACCCGTTTTCGCTGGCGAGGGCCCATGAAAACGGAGAGAAACCATGAAATCTCTATTGTTTCCGGCGGTCGCCGGAATGCTGACCGCGATGTCGGGCGCCGCCTTTGCCGACACCGCCGTCTCCGCCGTCACCGATCTCAACGTCCGAGCCGGGCCTGGTCCGCAATATCCTGTCATCGGCGTGCTCGCCGCCGGGCAGTCGGCGACGCTCAATGGCTGCATGGAAAACAGCAAATGGTGCACCATCGCCGAGGCCGGCGGCCAGGGTTGGGTCTATTCCGACTATGTGACGGCTGATTTCGGTGGCAGCCGGGTCGTGCTGACGCAGCGGCGTTCCAGCGTTGCTGTCGTCTCGCCGCCGGAAGACATCGGCAACTACTCGACCGATTATACCGGCGCGATCGTTGGCGGTGAGCCGGTCGAGGACGCCTTCCCCCCGCCTCCGCCCGAAATCAGAACCTATGTCGACACGCATCGCCTCGACCCCGTCTATCTCGACGGCGAGGTGGTGACCGGCGCGACCTTGCCCGACACCGTCGAACTGCGCGAGATTCCGGACTACAACTACCGCTATGTCTATGTGAACGGCCAGCCGGCGCTGATCGATCCACAGACGCGGCGCATCATGTACGTCGTGCGCTGACATGAATTAGCACAGGCGGCCGCCGCGACAGCAGCGACCGCCCGGTGACCTGCAGGCGGTCGATCCGGCAGGGCCACGCATGTCTGGACGTGCGGCGGTCATCCGTGCGTGATTCCTTTGCGAAAACGATTCCGATTTTCCGGACCATCGGCTAGATCAACAGGCGATGAATTGGGCAAAGGAGCCAGCGTGACGATCGATTCGGCCGCCTTCGAGCGCTATAGGCGCTCGCCGAACGCCAGGACGACGTTGCCGCGCCTTTTCCTCGGAACGGCGATCGTGGTCCTGTTCTGGGCCGCCACGACCGCGGCCGTGCTGTTCTGCGGCACCTACGTTTTCTTCACCTGGCAGGCACCAGCGGCTCCGCCACCAGGCGGGGTAATGCAGGACTTCCTCGCCTCGCCCATCGGCATCCTCACCGCGCTCGTCTCGTTCGCCGGCATCTGGATCGGCCTGTGGGTTGCCATGCGCTGGGTGCATGGCGAGAAGCTATCGGCGCTGATCGGCGTCAGCCATCGTATTTCATGGTCGGGCTTCCTCAAGGGGCTGATCGCGGTGCTGATCACCTCGCTCATATCCGAGATCCTGCTCTATCTGCTGCAGCCGCAGATCGCGCGCGGCACGATCAGCCTGTCGTCCTGGCTGCTGTTCGCGATCCCGATCGCCGCGCTCACTTTGTTGCAGACCTCGTCCGAAGAAATGCTGTTTCGCGGCTATCTGCTGCGCGGCCTGGCCAACCGGTTCAGGAGCCCGTTCATCTGGGCTCTGTTGCCCGCCTTGCTGTTCACGTCGCTGCATTGGAGCACAGGCGCGTCGCCCGCCATCAACGCCTGCGTGCTCGCCTCGATCGCCGCTTTCGTGCTGCTGCTGACGCTTGTCGTCTATGCCACCGGCAATCTCGGCGCCGCCTTGGGCGCTCATCTCGGCAACAATCTGACCGGGTTTCTGCTGATCTCGCATCAGCAGAGCTACAATTCCTTCGCTTTGTTCACCGCCAGGCCGCTCGAAGGGCCGGGCTGGACGACATATGATGCGGTTCTCATCGCCTTCATCGGCATCGCCTGCAGCCTGCTGACGATTTGGTTGCTGCTGCATCCGCGCTCACCGCTGAGGGTTGCCGCTGAGTTGCCCGACCGGTCGGGCTCGGCCTGAACGCAGCCTGGGACGACCCGATATGGGCCTTGTCTTGACTCTGCGGCCGATTTCCTGTCTACACGCCCCGAATTCCGCGACGAGTATCCCTCCGAGCAAGCCGACCAGGACGCCGAAACCTCTTTTGAGGTGAAGTGCTGTAAATCGATCCTGGAGGCCAACACCCGGCAGCGCTGAGCGCCCCCGGGTGCTTTTTGGCTTTTCGCTTGCACGGGCTTTTGCTTGGACACTTGGCGCGAACGCATTACTTCTCGGTCACCGTCCGGGTGCCTGGGAAAAAGGAAGAAGAATGTTTGAATCGCTGCAGGAGCGCCTTGGCTCCATCCTGAACGGCCTCACCGGCCGCGGTGCCCTGTCGGAGGCTGATGTCTCGGCGGCGCTGCGCGAGGTGCGCCGTGCGCTGCTCGAAGCCGACGTGGCGCTGGAAGTGGTGCGCTCCTTCACCGACAAGGTGCGCGAGAAGGCCGTCGGCGCCGCCGTGGTCAAGTCGATCAAGCCCGGCCAGATGGTCGTCAAGATCGTCCATGACGAACTGGTCGAGATGCTCGGCGCCGAAGGCGTCGCCATCGATCTCAATGCCCCGGCCCCGGTCGTCATCATGATGGTCGGCCTGCAGGGGTCCGGCAAGACGACCACTTCGGCCAAGATCGCCAAGCGCCTTTCCGAGCGTCAGAACAAGAAGGTTCTGATGGCCTCGCTCGACACGCGGCGGCCCGCCGCGCAGGAGCAGCTGCGCCAACTCGGCGAACAGGTCAAGGTCGCCACGCTGCCGATCATCGACGGGCAGTCGCCGGTCGACATCGCGCGCCGCGCCGTGCAGGCGGCCAAGCTCGGCGGCCATGACGTCGTCATCCTCGACACCGCCGGCCGCACCCATATCGACGAACCGCTGATGGTCGAGATGGCCGACATCAAGAAGGTGTCGAGCCCACACGAAATCCTGCTGGTCGCCGACTCGCTGACCGGCCAGGACGCCGTCAATCTGGCCAAGAGCTTCGACGAGCGCGTCGGCATCACCGGTCTCGTGCTGACCCGCATGGACGGCGACGGCCGCGGTGGTGCAGCCCTTTCGATGCGCGCCGTCACCGGCAAGCCGATCAAGCTGATCGGCACCGGCGAAAAGATGGACGGGCTGGAGGAATTCCACCCCAAGCGCATCGCCGACCGCATCCTCGGCATGGGCGACATTGTCTCGCTCGTCGAAAAGGCCGCAGAAAACATCGACGCCGAACAGGCGGCGGCGATGGCCAAGAAGATGCAGTCGGGCAAGTTCGACCTGAACGACCTCGCCAGCCAGCTTCAGCAGATGTCGAAGATGGGCGGCATGGGCGGCATCATGGGCATGATGCCCGGCATGGGCAAGATGAAGGACCAGATGGCCGCCGCCGGTCTCGACGACAAGATGTTCGGCCGCCAGCTCGCCATCATCTCGTCGATGACCAAGGCCGAGCGCGCCAACCCCGACCTTCTCAAGCATTCACGCAAGAAGCGCATCGCCGCCGGTTCCGGCACCGACGCGGCCGAAATCAACAAGCTGCTCAAGATGCATCGCGGCATGGCCGACATGATGAAGGCGATGGGCGGCAAGGGCAAAGGCGGCGGCCTGATGCGCGGCATGATGGGCGGTCTCGCCTCCAAGATGGGCCTCGGCGGCATGATGCCTGGCGGCATGGGCGGCATGATGGGCGGCGGCATGCCGGACCTGTCGAAGATGGATCCCAAGCAGCTCGAAGCCTTGCAGAAGCAGGCGCAAGCGGCCGGTCTCGGTGGCGGCATGAAAGGCCTTCCCGGCGGCGGTGGCCTGCCCGGTCTGCCCGGCGGCATGAAACTTCCCGGGCTTCCCGGTCTCGGCGGCGGCGGGCTGCCCGGCCTTGGCAAGAAGAAGTGAGGACGCCATGAACGAAGAGAAAGATATGGCCGACGCCCGCACCATCCTGGCCGATTACCGCGCCTCGATCGACAACATCGACGCAGCCCTCATCCACATGCTGGCCGAGCGCTTCCGCTGCACCAAGGCGGTTGGCGTGCTGAAGGCGACGCATGGCCTGCCGCCGGCCGACCCGGCGCGCGAGCAGCAGCAGATCGCCCGGCTGCGCCAGCTGGCGAAGGATGCCCATCTCGACCCGGATTTCGCGGAAAAATTCCTCAACTTCGTCGTCCGCGAAGTGATCCGCCACCACGAACAGATCGCCGCTTCCAACGGCGTGACGAAAACCAACTGAAACCCAATCAACGAACTTAGAGTTTTTAGGAGAAAAGAAATGCCCTTGAAGATCCGACTGGCCCGCGCGGGCTCGAAGAAGCGTCCTTACTACCACGTCGTCATCGCCGACGCCCGTTCGCCGCGCGACGGCCGGTTCATCGAGTCGATCGGCTCGTGGAACCCGCTGCTGCCCAAGGACGGCGAGCGCGTCAAGGTCGACGCCGACCGCGTCAAGCATTGGCTGGCGCATGGCGCCCAGCCGACCGACCGCGTGCTGCGCTTCCTCGACGAAGCCGGCCTCGTCAAGCGCGACGCCCGCTCCAACCCGAAGAAGGCCGAGCCGGGCAAGAAGGCGCAGGAACGCGCTGCCCTTCTGAAGAAGGCGCAGGAAGACGCCGCAGCCGCTGTTGCCGCTGCCGCCGCAGCACCGGCCGAGGCGGAAGCCGCTACCGCCGAATAAATATTGCTCTATCGCATCCAGGAAAACGGCGGGCCATGGTGCCCGCCGTTTTGCTATGCCGACTTCATTTTTCGACGCGGCGGATCAATAGCCGCTCGGGCAGCGGTCGATGTAGACGCGGCCACGGCTATCACGGTAGCGGCATTCGCCACGCTCGCTCGCCCGGCCGATCAGCGCACCGGCAACAGCACCCACAGCGCCACCAACGACCGCACCTTGAACCGGATCACCGGCGACAGCAGCTCCGACCGCAGCCCCGCCCAGTCCGCCGACAGCCGCGCCTTTTTCCGTTTGTGAACAAGCGGCGAGCGGCATCAGCAGGGCCATCAAAAGCATCGTTTTCTTCATTGTCGTTCCTCTCCGATAGGGAAACGCCTCCGCCGCCAAGCGAGTCTCTAACTCGCAACTCGGCGATTTGATCCACGGGCAAGGAATTCCGGCAAAGGATTGATTTGATCTTTTGCGATTGATCCCGACCCCTTCAGTGAGATGCTCTCAAAACGATACGGCATGACGCGCATGCAAGCTTCCAGGGTGCTTCCTCCGTCAAAGAGCGTGGACGCCAGATCGAATTTTGGTATACTCGTATACGAGATTCGCTGGAGCATTTGAATTCCATGGCAAGAACATTTCGGCCAAACCGGGCACATTTACCGACCGAAGCTATCGTCATCGGCGGCGGAATTGCCGGATGCACCCTTGCCTACGAACTGGCATCCAACGGCATCAAGACAATCGTCATCGAGCAGAACGTGATTGCGGCGGAGTCTTCGGGGCGCAACACCGGAACCCTGCTTAGCGGCCCCCAATCCGAGGTCGTCCAGATGTTGGACGCCTGCGTCCCGATCTATGAAGAACTGGCTGACGGCCCTGTTCCCTTTGAATTCGAAAGGATTGGGCACCTGCTGATCGCCGAGGATGACGAGACTTTGGAGAAAGCCGAAGCGACCGCACACTGCTATCGGCAGGCCGGTGTTGGCATGGAGCGGGCCACCGGGACCGATCTGGCCAACGACCACCCGGCCTTGGGGTTCAACGTGGCCGGCGGCTATTTCGTCGAGCGGGCATGGACCCTGGAACCGATGGGAGCCACCCATGCCTTCGCCCACGCCGCGCGTCAGGCGGGCGCGGTGTTTCAGACCGGCACGCGTGTCGCACAGATCCACACGCGCAACGGAAAGGTCCAGGGCGTCTTGACGGATCAAGGCATTTTGACCTCGGACATGGTGTTCATTGCCAACGGACTTTGGGCCAATGACGTCCTGCGCCGAACCGTTGGCGACGATCCCCTGCCGGGCCTCCCCCTTTCGGCGGGCCGCGGATGGCTTGTCCAGCTTGGTGCTCTTGGATTCAGGATTCCATGGATCGTTGAAGAGTTCACATGGCCCGATCAGGAAGAGCTTGGGAAGCGCATGTCCCTGCGCGGTCTGGAAGATCTTGCTCGCCAGCGTGACGACCAGATTGCGGTTGAGGCCATCTGCCTCAACCCGATGAAAGGCGGCGACGCACGCCTTGGCGCCACTGTCCAGCCGGCGTTCCGGGATCTGGTGCGCAACACCGACATAGCGAGCCGGATGGCCGCTCGAACGCTGCGCATGATCCGGGGCCTCGATGTTCCCACCATCAGGAACGTCTATCCGGGCAATCGGCCGATGTTGCCCGACGGATTGCCGGTAGCCGGGCCAACGCGCATCGAAGGGCTCTTCGTGCATGGCGGGATGGGATCGATAGGCATGCATGCGGCGCCCGCCACGGCGCGCTGGCTGGTCGATGCCGTGCTGAACAATGGCGGCGGCCAGATCACCAGGTCATGGCTGAGCCCAAACCGCTTTGCCGGATGGGACAGCTGACGTCACGCCGCATAGGGCTCATGCACGTCACTTTTCGCCGAGACGCTTCAGATTGGCGAGGCCGACCTCGAAATCCTTGCCGATCAGCGTGTCGAAATTCATGAACAGGCCCATCAGCTTGGCGATGAAGGGCCGGCCGCCGCGCATCGCCCAGGTGACGGCGGTGTTGTCGCCCGACGGCGTCAGGGTGAAGTCGACATTGTTGTTGGCCCTGAACGGCTTCTCAAAATCGAGTTTCAGCGACACCAGCGAGGACGGCACCGAATTGACGATCTCCATGCGCCCCTTGCCGGCCTTGCCGTTGCCCTCCCAGGCATAGGCCGCGCCCTTGCCGCTGTCGGTGCCGGAGAGCGTGCGCTTCATCTGCGGGTCGAGCTTTTCGTAGGGCGACCATGTCGGCCAACGGCTGAAATCATTGATCAGCGGGAAGATCGCTTCCGGCGGAGCCTTGATCGTGGCGGTGCGGGTGACGACGAAATCATTCGGCCGAGTCGCGGCATAGAGGAGCACGGCGGCGATGATGACGAGCAAGATAATGAGGATGGTGCTGAACATTTTTCTCTCCCTAAGGCAATTCCAGGAAAAGTGTGAAGCGGTTTTCTGTTCGGAATTGCTTCAAAACAATGAGACTATCGGCTGAACGGGATCAGCGCGCGCACGCGTGGGTCGCGCAGATACAGGCCACCCCACAGGATGATGCCGAGATAGACGCCGAACAGCGTGTGCGAGAACAGCGGATTATCGACGCGGAGATTGGTGGCGATGGCGCCGCCCATATAGGTGGTGAGCAGGATGGCGCCGAGCACCGCAGTGCGCGGCAAGGCGTAGAGCGCCGTCGAGATCAGGCCGATGATGCCGAGCATGCGCGCGACATTCGGATCCGCCGGCCAACCGAGCGGCACCATCGTCTGGGTGACGATGTCGAGCGGCGGCAGCTTGATGGCGCCGTCGAAGATCATGAACAGCACGATGACGCCGCTGAGCGCGCGGCCGGTCCACAGAGCGCCCGGCGATACGGGCACGGTTTCGGAAATGCTCATGGCGGTCCCTCCTGATGGTTCGAGCCCTTTCGCTGGGGTCGAACCAAGGACGCGGCATGAGGCTGCGATCCTACAGGATGCGGATTCTTTTTGGCGTTGTTCTGCCTACGAGAAGTAAAACTTCTCGGCCGGCAGCATTTTCGGTGGCGTTTCGCCCAGAGCCTCGAACACCGAGATCTCGCAGACCCTGCAGAGGCCGTCGAGAGCGAGGTCGTTGGCCTCGGTGCCGAACGGGTCCTCGAGTTCTTCCGACAGCGCGTCGAGGCCGAAGAAGGTGTAGGCGATCAGCGCGGTGAACAGCGGCGTCGCCCAGCCGGCGGCGGAGACCAGCCCGAAGGGCAAGAGCAGGCAGAAGACATAGGCGGTGCGCTGCAGAAGCAGCGTATAGGCGAACGGCAAGGGTGTTCCCATGATGCGCTCGCATCCGGCCTGCGCGGCGGCGATTTCCGACAGGCGCTCGTCGAGGATGCGGTAGCCGATCGTGTCGATCGCGCCGGCCTTGCGCAGCACGGCGATGCGGCGGCCCATGCCGCGTACCATCGCGTCGGGTGCGTTCGCTGCCTTGGCGACTATCTCGGTTTCGTCACCGATGAAGGCGCGGGCTTGCGGCGCCGCGTCGACCCGCCTGAGCAGCCCGCGCAGAAAGTGGCAGAAGGCGATCGCTTCCATCAGCAGGCCGCGCAATTCCGCCCGGTCGTCGACCAGCCCGGCGGAGGCGCGCGCCAGATTGCGGATATCGAAGACCAATTGGCCCCACAGTTTGCGCGCCTCCCACCAGCGGTCGTAGGCGGCATTGTTGCGGAAGCCGAGATAGATCGACAGCGCCACACCGAGCAGCGCGAAGGGTGCTGTGCCGGCATTGCCGAAGTCGAGCTTCAGCGCCCGCACGACCACCACCACCAACGCGCCATAGGCTGCAAAGCCAAAGATCTGCGGCAGGATGCGCGGCACCACCGAGCCGCGCATGATGAAGAACAGGTGCAGAAGGCGTGGGCGCGGGCGGACGATCATCAGAAGCCTTTCGCGGACCGGCGCTGGTCCTCAGCTGCTTTATTGTGCGACGCAACAGGTCCGCAAGCCCAGCCGCCAGCGACATCGCCATGTCGTCTGTACAGCGCCCGGGCTATCGGCACTCGCCGGTCGCGGCTATTGAGGAGCAGGTGGCTGCGGCCCGCTTCTGCAGGCGAGAGAAGACGAATGACCGGCGAAACCGATCTGAAGACACTGCTGGCATCGATGACGCCGGAACTGCTCGCCGGCACCTATGTCTTCGCCACGCTGGCGCCTGGCGTTCCCCAGCCGGAAGGCCTCGAGCCGGTGATGGTGTTCCGTGAGCGCGAGGGCGTGACGCTGATCGTAACCGACGAGGAGGCCAGCGCAGCGGCACTGACCGCTTCGTTCCGCTGCCGGATGGTGACGCTAAACATCCATTCGTCGCTGGAAGCCGTCGGCTTCCTCGCCGCCATCACCACGCGGCTCGCCGCCGCCGGCATGGGCGTCAATCCAGTCTCGGCCTTCTACCACGACCATCTGTTCGTGCCGGCGGACAGGGCTGAGGAGGCAATGGAGCTGTTGGTTGGGTTGGCGGCTGAGAATCGAAGCTGAGGCTGGTGCTGCCCCTCATCCCCCTGCCGGGACCTTCTCCCCGTGAACGGGGAGAAGGGGGGCTAACGGCCAGAGGCCGAGCCCGCGACTGCGGGCCGCCGGTCGTCCGGCGCCCTCGCGGAGGGCCCGCCGCGGCAGCGGCGATACGGCCCGTGAGCGAAAACTGAATCAGCCGTCAGGCCGCCTTCTTCTTCGGCTGGATCAGGCCGCGCTCGACCAGCAGCTCGGCGATCTGCACCGCGTTCAGCGCCGCGCCCTTGCGCAGATTGTCGGAGACGATCCACATCGACAGGCCGTTGTCGATGGTCGAATCCTCGCGGATGCGCGAGATGAAGGTGGCGTCCTCGCCGGCCGATTCCAGCGGCGTGATGTAGCCGCCGTCCTCGCGCTTATCCAGGACCTGGCAGCCCGGCGCCTCGCGCAGGATATCGCGCGCCTCATCGGCGGTGATCGGCTTTTCGAACTCGATGTTGACCGCTTCCGAATGACCGATGAACACCGGCACGCGCACGCAGGTCGCCGTCAGCTTGATCTTGGGATCGAGCATCTTCTTGGTCTCGGCGACCATCTTCCACTCTTCCTTGGTGGAGCCGTCGTCGAGGAAGACGTCGATATGCGGGATGACGTTGAAGGCGATGCGCTTGGTGAACTTCTTGACCTCGACGCCATCGGCGACGAAGACCGCGCGGGTCTGGGTAAAGAGCTCGTCCATGCCTTCCTTGCCGGCGCCGGATACCGATTGATAAGTGGCGACGACGACGCGCTTGATGGTGGCGAAGTCATGCAGTGGCTTCAATGCCACCACCAGCTGCGCCGTCGAGCAGTTCGGGTTGGCGATGATATTCTTGCGCGTGAACAGCGAGATCGCGTCCGGGTTCACTTCCGGCACGATCAGCGGCACGTCCTGATCGTAGCGGAAGGCCGACGAATTATCGATGACGACGCAGCCCTGCTTGCCGATTTTCGGCGACCATTCCTTGGAGACGTTGCCGCCGGCCGACATGATGCAGATGTCGGTGTCGGAAAAGTCATACTGGTCGAGCGTCCTGACCTTCAGCGTGCGGTCGCCGAACGACACTTCAGTGCCCTGGCTGCGCCGTGAGGCCAGCGCCACGACTTCGCTCACCGGAAAGCCGCGCTCTTCCAGTATGTTGAGCATTTCCCGGCCCACATTGCCCGTGGCGCCGACGACTGCAACCTTGAAACTCATCGAAAAATCTCCTGTCCCTCTCCGCTTGGTTTTTGGAGAAACCCGCTGGCCGATGCGGGTTCCGTCCCCCGGGCCGAACCCGGGAGAGGGTGGTTAGGCCAAGGGAATCACACCGTTTTGGCGGTGGTTTTGGCCATAGTTTTGCTGGAACGGGGAGACGTGCCGACCCGCCCGGCCCAATGATGTGCATTGAGGCTGGGGGCATCGAATGCAAGAAGAGCCATCAAAAGGCCGCGCATCGAAAGACGATCCCGTTCGAAGCGGGCTTTTACGCGGTTTGCGTCAAGAGTCAATTGCGATGAGCGCCCTGTTGCCCTGTACAATGGCAGCGGCACGAAGTACGAACGGCGTGACTATCCGGCTCATGGAGCGTCCCGACGCCCGCCGAAGACAGGCCCATTGCTGGGCATATAAGAATCCGAATTCCGAAAGAGTAAGATGTCCAACTTCGATGCACTCGTTCCCGCGCTGGCAAAGGCGCTGGAAAAACGCGGCTATTCCGAGCTGACGCCCGTACAGAAGGCGGTTGTGGCGCCCGAACTCGGCGAGGCCGATGCGCTGGTTTCGGCGCAGACCGGCTCCGGCAAGACGGTGGCCTTCGGCCTCGCCTTGGCGCCAACCCTGCTCGGAGGCGCCGAGCGCTTTGGCCACGCCGCGGCACCGCTGGCGCTGGCGGTGGCGCCGACGCGTGAACTGGCGTTGCAGGTGACACGCGAGCTGGAATGGCTCTATGAGCTGACCGGCGCCACGGTGGCGTCCTGCGTCGGCGGCATGGACATGCGCTCGGAGCGGCGCGTGCTGGAGCGCGGCGCCCATATCGTCGTCGGCACACCCGGCCGGCTGCGCGACCACATCACCCGGCACTCGCTCGACATGTCGGCGCTCAAGGCGGTGGTGCTCGACGAGGCCGACGAGATGCTCGACCTCGGCTTTCGCGAGGACCTCGAATTCATTCTCGACGCTGCCCCGGCCGAGCGCCGCACGCTGATGTTTTCGGCCACGGTGCCGCGCTCGATCGCAACGCTCGCCCAGGGCTACCAGCGCAATGCCGTGCGCATTTCGGCCGCCGGCGAGGAAAAGCAGCATCTCGACATCGAATACCGGGCGCTGAGCGTTGCCCAACCCGACCGGGAAAACGCCATCATCAACGTGCTGCGCTATTACGAGGCCAAGAACGCGCTGGTGTTCTGCAACACGCGTGCCGCCGTCAATCATCTGACCGCGCGCTTCAACAACCGCAACTTCTCCGTCGTCGCACTCTCCGGCGAACTCAGCCAGAACGAGCGCAGCCATGCCTTGCAGGCAATGCGCGACGGCCGCGCCAAGGTCTGCATCGCCACTGATGTCGCGGCGCGCGGCATCGACCTGCCCAACCTCGAACTGGTGATCCACGCCGACCTGCCGACCAACCCGGAAACGCTGCTGCACCGCAGCGGCCGCACCGGCCGCGCCGGGCGCAAGGGCGTCAGCGCGCTGATCGTGCCCAACAGCGCCCGCAAGCGCACCGAACGGCTGTTGCAGAATGCCGGCCTCAAGGCGACATGGGCGAGCCCGCCCTCGGCCGACGACGTGATGCGGCGCGACGACGAGCGCATCCTTGCCGATCCGGCTTTCGACGAGCCGGTGAAGGAGGACGAGCGCGGTTTCATCGACGCGCTGCTCGCCAGGCATGGTGCCGAACAGGTGGCCGCTGCCTTCGTGCGCCAGTGCCGCGCCAGCCGCTCGGCGCCGGAGGACTTGATGGAAATTGCGCCGTTCACGCCATCGCGTGAAAGACCGGCGGGCGAAAACTTCACACGCCGGGACGAAGCGCCCAGCCGCCGAGACGATTTCGGCGACAGCGTCTGGTTCTCGCTGTCGATCGGGCGCCGGCAGAATGCCGAGCCGCGCTGGCTGATCCCGATGCTGTGCCGCACCGGCAGCATCTCGAAGCGCGAGATCGGCGCCATCAAGATGCAGCCGGAAGAGACCTACGTGCAGATCGCGGCGGACTGGGCCGACCGCTTCCTGGCCGCGATCGGTCCCGACCGCAAGCTGCAAGGCAACATCCTGGTGAAGCGGCTGGACGGCACGCCCGATCTGTCGCGCGCCGGCTACCAGCCGCCAAGCCCCGACAAGAAACCGCATCGCGGCAAGGCGCCGTTCGACCCCAACGCGCCGAAGCGCAAATTCGAGAAACGCGCACCGGCTTCAGCCGATCAGCGCCCGGCAGTCGCGCATGAGGCAAAGCCGTGGGCGAAGCCGGGCAAGCCGAAATTCGACGCCACCGGCGCGCCCAAGCACAAGAAGGCGAAGAAGCGGCCCGCCTAAAACCTTGATCGGCTCGACGCACTCGCCTGCAGGCCTGCCTTGATGGCAGCCCAGCTAGCAGCCGCCGGCGTCGGCCGATGCTTCTCCGCGATGCGCTCGACCAGAGAGGATCGCCACGCATGGTCCTGCGCCATCCTGCGGATCGCCGCATACCAGCCTTGCTGATCTTGTGAATCGATCGCCGGCATCAGGCCGCCGGTCGCTTCGATCAGCGACGGCGCTGTCGAGACGATGACCGGAACGCTGAAATCGAGGCATTCCGAGGCGCCGTAGCCCCAGCCCTCGATATGCGAGGGAAAGACGCCGAAGGAAGCGCGGCGATAGTAGCCGATGAGTTCCTCGTCGCTGACCAGCCCGGTGAACGTGACCGACTGGAGGAGCTCAGGATGCGCCTTCAAATAAGCCCGCAGCGGCTCGATCATCCAACCCCAGCGCCCAGCGCAGACAAGCCGCGGCAGCTTGACGCCCTCGTCGAGCGCCTGCTGCCAGATCCGCGCCAGCAGGATGTGGTTCTTGCGTACTTCGATGGTCGAGCAGTAGAGCACGAACGGCTCGTCGGTCTCGATGCGCGAGGTCGTGCCAGCGCGTGATGCCGTCTCGTGCAGGATGGAGGGCATCGGAAAACGATACACGACCGGCGCGGCGACGCCTGCCTTGTGCATATGATCGGTCAGCGTCGCACCAACTTCCTCGGATGCACAAAATGCCGGCGCACCGGAACGCACGAGGTGTTCGAGATATGACCCGTAACGTCTCTCGCGAGGGGTCATACCAACCAGGTCGGGGCGCAGTGTCGGGATGAGGTCGTGGCAAAGAAACGCGAGGCCACCGGCGCGCGCCGAGACGGCGGCTCGGTCATCCCCGGTCAGAATGTGATGGCTGATCAAGACAAGGCCGCGTTCGGTCTCGGCCGCTCGGCTTGGAACGTCCTGGCGCAGGCCCGACCGGATCCTCGCCCGCTGGTACAGGCGATAGGCACGGATCAGCAGCTTCGTCGCCTGATAGGCAATCCCTTTGCGGCCATTGGTCACCGTCTTGGCGAGATGGCGGTCAGCGTCGCGCTTGCCCCATGGTTGCAGCGCCACTGCCTCGAAAGCCTGCGACAGCGCCGTGCGTCTTCCCGGCCACCTCTGGACCTGATGCGGTGAAATCTCGCCCGCCGCGACATGGTCCTGCTCGTAAGGGGCAAGTGGGCGGAACCGAGCTTCATCGGCTCTGAACGCCACCACCTCCACGCAAGAGTCGGGATCCGCCAACGCCGCGTTGATGAGAAAGCTTTCTACCCGTGGGATGCCGGCCAGGCCCTCGCCGGGTGGCCAGAACATCAGACCGGTGGCATCGATGGCCAGCCTCGGAGGCCTTGCGGCCTCTCTGTCCTCTATCGCGACGCTGGTATCGGAACACTCGGCTGTCATTGTCTGCTTTTGGGTCTGCTTTGGCGACGGCGGTTGTACTTGATGCCTTATGCTTCATCTGCCGGCAAGACGGTAGCCATGCTGCCCGGTATTGCCCATCGGCTCGGCCCTGTGCCACACGTTCGGCAGGGACGTGGCGAGCGGGGGTGGCAAATGCGCGGCGAAGTGCTTCACTATGACGAGGACCAGGGGTTTGGCTTCATCACCGGAGCCGACGGCAACCGCTACACCTTCACCCGCGAGAACCTGCGCCGGGAAACCGCCATGCCCAACGGCACGGCCGTCGAGTTCCAGCCGGGCGGCGGCCAGGCGCGCGACGTCTTTTCGATCGCCGCCCCGACTGCCGCTGCGGCCGCCGCCGACCCCGGCATCGAGGCCGCCCCTGCCCAGGCCGGCGTTCCGCCCCCAGCAGCCCCACCTCCTGCGCAGCATTTCGGTCGGTCTTCCGAAACAGCCGAGCCCAGCGATCTCTGGGGCTATTTCTGGCGTGGCGTGACGCAGAACTATTTCAATTTCGCCGGTCGCGCGCGTCGCAAGGAATATTGGGGCTACTGCCTATTCTGGACGGTTTGCCTGCTGATCATCGGCGGCATCGGCCTGTACACCGATATGGATATGGGCGGTTTCGACAGCGATATCTCGGGCGCGATAACGGTCGGGCTGTGCGGCACTTTCCTGCTGGCGACAATTCTTCCCAGCCTCGGCATGATCGTGCGCCGGCTGCACGACATCGGCCTGTCAGGCTGGCTCTGCCTGCTGATCCTGATCCCGACCATCGGCAGCCTGATCATCCTGGTCTTCGCGCTGATCCCGACGCAGGCCAGGGAAAACCAGTGGGGGCCGGTGCCGGCAGGCGTCAGGGTTTAGTATAGCGTGCATATTGCAATCGATGGCAACCCTGGGTAGTATTCTCATCGCAGCATAGATGGGGGTACGCATGCAGGGCGCGGTGCTTCACTACGACAAGGATCAGGACTACGGCTACATCAATGGAGTTGACGGCAAGCGTTACTTCTTCGTCCTTAACGATGTGACCCAGGGGGCGGCCCTCGTCAGCGGTACCCTCGTCGAATTCCAGCCCGATGACGGCACGGCACACAATATCGTCGCCGTGAATTCGACCACGGCCTCGTCACCTCCCCGCCAGCCCGGCCGTACCGCCGAAAACCAGCCCACTCGTTCCACGGGACTGTGGGCATACTTCCGGAACACGGTGAGCGTGAACTATTTCAATTTCAACGGACGCGCCCGCCGCAAGGAATTCTGGGCCTTTTGGCTATGCTTTAATCTTGTGCTGGTGGCGCTTATTGGCTTCGGGATACTCGTCAATTTGGCCATCAACGGCTTCGGCATCAATGCGGGTAGGACGTCGATCGGATTGCTACCCGCCGCTGTCTTCGTCTTGGCATTCGGCCTGCCATGGATCGCGCTTACGGTGCGGCGTTTGCACGATGTCGGTCTGGGCAGCTGGTTTGTCTTGCTCTGCTTCATTCCGGTTATCGGCGGTGTGGGCTTGCTGGTCTTGGGGCTTGTACCGTCTCAGGTGGGCGAAAACCCCTGGGGGCGGGTACCCGCAGGGGTCAGGATCTAGGGGCAATCGCCTTCAGCGCCTTGCCCGAAAGCCTGAGAAAGACCTTCTGCTCGTGCCGTTCGACGCCGAGCCTCGCGTAAAAACGCAGCGCGCCCTCGTTCCAATCTTCGGTGGTCAGGTCGATACGGCCAATGCCGTGGCTGAGGCAATGATCGGCGAGAAAGCCGATCAGCGCCCGGCCGACGCCGGCGTTGCGGATGTTGTCGAGCACGAACAGGTCCTTGAGGAACAGCAGCCGCTCGAGATCGATACCTGGATGCGCGATCGCCACCGACGCCAAGCCGCTGACCTCGCCGTCGACGAAGGCGAGCGCGAAATGCGGATAGGCCGGGCTTTCCTCGCCAAGCCATTTGCGTGCAGCAAACAGGGTCCGGTCGGCATCGAGAGGCGGCTGCCGGTAATGCTCCGCCATCGCGCACAGTATGGCCGCGAGTGCCGTGGCGTCCTCGATCGTCGCCCAGCGGACGTCGACCGCCATGGGGATCAGCTCAGGAATTTGGCGATGATCGCGTCGCCCATCTGAACCGTACCGACCTCGGTCATGCCATCGGACATGATGTCTTTCGTCCGCAGGCCTGCATCGAGCACGGCAGCGATCGCGCTTTCGACACGGTCGGCTTCATCAACCATGCCGAAGGAATAGCGCAGGCACATGGCGAAGGAGGCGATCATGGCGATCGGGTTGGCAATGCCCTTGCCGGCGATATCGGGCGCCGAGCCGTGTACCGGCTCGTAGAGCGCCTTGCGCTTCTTGGTCTTCACGTCAGGCGCGCCGAGCGAGGCCGACGGCAGCATGCCGATCGAGCCGGTCAGCATGGCGGCAATGTCGGACAGCATGTCGCCGAACAGATTGTCGGTGACGATGACGTCGAACTGTTTTGGCCAGCGCACCAGCTGCATGCCGCCGGCATCGGCCAGCATGTGGTCGAGCTTGACGTCGGAATAGCGCGCCTTGTGGGTCTGGGTGACGACCTCGTTCCACAGCACGCCCGACTTCATCACATTGCGCTTTTCCATCGATGTGACGTGGTTCTTCCGGGTCCGCGCCAGCTCGAAGGCGACGCCGGAAATGCGCTCGATCTCGAACGTGTCATAGACCTGCGTGTCGATGCCGCGCTTCTGGCCGTTGCCCAGATCGATGATCTGCTTGGGCTCGCCGAAATAGACGCCGCCGGTCAGCTCGCGCACGATGAGGATGTCGAGACCCTCGACCACCTCCTGCTTGAGCGAGGAGGACGCCGCCAGCGCCGGATAGCAGATGGCGGGGCGAAGATTGGCAAACAGCTCCATGTCCTTGCGCAGCCGCAGCAGGCCAGCCTCGGGACGCACCTCATACGGCACCGCATCCCATTTCGGACCGCCGACGGCGCCGAACAGCACCGCGTCGGCCGCCATCGCCTTCTCCATGTCGGCATCGGAAATCGCCGCGCCATGCGCGTCATAGGCGCAGCCGCCGACCAGGCCGTCCTCGGTGGTAAAACCGCTGCCGAGCTTGTCGTTCATGGCTGATATCAGTTTCTTGACCTCAGCCATGGCCTCCGGACCGATGCCGTCGCCGGGGAGCAGGAAAAGATGCTTCGTTGCCATGGAGAAACCGTCCCAGAAAGAATGCGTTTCGATTTGGGGTCTTGCTAAACGCCAAGCGCCCGGCGCGCAAGCCTGCACGCCACAACCATGATCACCGATGCGAGAGAATGTTGATCAGCCGGCCGAACGGATCGCGGACATAGAAGCGCCGCACGCCCCAGGGTTCGTCGGCCGGTCCGTATTCGATGGCGAAGCCGGCCGTCTTCATGGCATCGAGCGCTGCATCGACATCATCGACCTCGATCGAGAGAGGCGGCACCGGCGTTCCGGAGCCGCCTTGCGCCATGAAGCTGATCTGGACATCCATCTTTGCTTGCGAGCCGTAGGTTGTGATCCAGCCGAGGTCCATGAGCATGTCGAGGCCGAGCACGTCCTGGTAGAAGCGCTTCGCCGCGGCGACATCCGATGTCTCGATGTTGGCAACGATGCGCTGGACTTTCATCGTCGGCCTGCCTTTTACGCTGTGCGCCGCAGCGCCGTGACTTCGATCTCGATCTTCATTTCCGGTTTGTTGAGCTGGCAGACGATCATCGTCGCCGCCGGTCTGATGTCGCCGAACGTCTCGCCGAGGATCGGGAAGACGATGTCCACGAAGGTCTGATCGGTGATGTAGTAATGCGCCCGCACCACATCGGCCATCTCGAAGCCACCATCATGAAGCGCCTTGCCGATCGTCGCCAGGCAATTGCGTGTCTGCGCCTCGACAGTGTCCGGCATCGTCATCGTCGCATAGTCATAGCCGGTCGTGCCGGAGACGAAGCACCAGTCGCCCTGCACCACGGCACGCGAATAACCGGCGGTCTTTTCGAAGGGGGAACCGGTTGAGATGAGTTTGCGCATATGAGGGGCCTTGCTTGGGTTGTCGGCCAGCATTAGCAGGCGGAACGGCGCGGGTCGTGGGCCAAGCCAGGCGAACTGTTATCCCGGAAGCGAAGCGCGAACCTCCGAGATTGGTTGAAGCATCCCTTCCGTCGTCATCCTCGGGTCTGCGCTCCGCTGCGCGTCGCTCCGCCCATGGATGACGAAAGCGCGGGGGCGCCGCGCAAAGCTAATGCTTTAATTTGCCGACCCCTGCGCCTTGTCCAGCGCTTCCTTGATATCCGCCGGCCATGTCGCCACCGCCGGCCAGGCGTTCGGCTCGCCATTGTCGCCGCGGCGGGCGAAGTAGAGCTTGTGCTTGGCCGGGTCGACCGCCATGAACCCGTCATTGCCGCCGCAGTCATGCGGCACGCAGCCGCTGGCGTAAAAGGCGCCCGATGCGGTCTTTTCCGTGCCGCCGCCGACCAGCAGGCTGGTCGCCATGTCGGGCATGTCCTTGCCGAGCAGCTTTTCAGCTTCCTTGTAGACAGCCTCGTTGTGGAAGGCGTCGATGATGTTCTGGTATTTTTCCGGATCGATGTCTTTCCAGTCCGTGCCGGGTTCCGGCATGTAGGTCAGATTGCCCGAAATCGTCAGCCCGTCGGTCGGCGACCACTGCAAAGCCGGCTTCTGATCCCCCGGCAACAAATAGGGCACGAAATAGATGGCGTTGTCGGACACCGCCGAGGGCGGCGCGCCGCAGTCGTCCTGCTCGACGGTGGTGCTCTGGACGGTGCCGCCTTCCGGCTTCCAGACGATCACTGTCGCCGGCCCGCATTGATTGCCGCCATCGCCGACATCGAACAGCGCCACCTTGACGCCGCCGACTTCCACGATCTTATCGAAGAAGACGTCATAGTTGGTGGCCAGCTGTTTGCCGTCATAGGCAAGCACCTTCTCACCGTCCTGTTCCGGTTGGGTGATGGTCAGCGTGCCGCCCTCGAAGGGCACAGGCGCCTGCTTGTCGTCATCGGAGGCGTCGGCGGCGTCTGTCCCCTGGTCGGTGGTAGGCTTCTCGGCCGCAGGTGCCGGCTGGGCGGCGGGCGTCTGTGTTTGCGCATAGGCGCCCGCCACCGGCACCAGCAAAAGGGCCAGCCCGCAGGCGCCGGCAAGAAGCGAACGTGTCATGGTGGTCCTCCGTTTCGTCAGATCATAGCCGGCCGAAACCGAAACGCCAGTCCGCGCTCTGCGCAGGAGCCTTCGCGTTTTCGTCATCACCTTCGCGGAATGGTGGCCTAGTTCGGCGAGCCAAGCGCCTTGTCCAGCGCCGCCTTGATGTCGGCAGGCCACGTCTCCACTGCCGGCCAGACATCCATCCTTGGCTTGCCGCTGCTGCGGGCGAAATAGAGTTTGTGGTTGGTCTGGTCGACCGCCATGAACCCGTGGTTGCCGCCGCAATTGTGCGGCGCGCAGCCGTCGAAATAGACGATGCCGGACGCCGTCTTTTTCGTACCGCCGGCGGCCAGGAAACTGGCCGCCAGGATGGCCATGTCCTTGCCGAGCAATGTTTCGGCGTCCCTGTAGACAGCCTCGTTGTGGAAGGCGTCGATCATGTCTTCGTATTCCGACGCGTCGACATCTTTCCAACCCGTGCCAGGGTCCGGCATGTAGGTGAGATTGCCCGAAATCGTCAGCCCGTCCTGGGGCGACCATTGCATCACACGCTTCGAAGCGCCCGGTAAGAGATAGGGGACGAAATAGAGGGAATTGTCGGTCACCGACGCCGGCGCGCCGCAGCCGTCCTGCTCCACCGTGATGCCCTGGACCGTGCCGCCTTTCGGCTTCCACACGATCATCACAGGAGGACCGCAGAGATGGTCGATGTTGCCGTCGCCGACATCGACCAGCGCCACCTTGGCGCCGGCGATATTGACGATCCTGTCGAAGAAGACGTCGTAATTGCTCGCCAGCTTCTGACCGTCGAAGGCGAGCACCTTTTCGCCGTCGGGCTCCTGCTGGGTGACGGTCAGGTGACCGCCCTCGAACGGGATCGGCGCCTGCTGATCGATGGCAGGCGCCTGCGTCTGGGCATGCAAGCTAGTCGTCGGAAGCAGCATCAACGCCAGCCCGCAGGCGCCTGCAAAAAGCGAGCGTGTCATGACAGGTCCCCGTTCTACCCGAAGCGAAGACCAGCCATCGGTGCGGCCTTGGTACTCAGGCGGCGTCTATCAGGCCCAGGGGCGCTGTTCGGCGTTGCGCTTCTCGAACGAGGCGATGGCGCCGGCCTTTTCCATGGTCAGGCCGATGTCGTCGAGACCGTTGAGCAGGCAGTGCCGCTTGAAATCGTCGAGGTCGAATTTGACCACGCCGCCATCCGGTCCGCGGATTTCCTTGGCCTCGAGGTCGACCGACACCGTGGCGTTGGAGCCGCGCGACGCGTCGTCCATCAGCTTCTCGAGATCCTCGGGGCTGACAGTGATGGGCAAGATGCCGTTCTTGAAGCAGTTGTTGTAGAAGATGTCGGCGAACGAGGTCGAGATGACGCAGCGAATGCCGAAGTCGAGCAGCGCCCACGGCGCGTGCTCTCTGCTCGAGCCGCAGCCGAAATTATCGCCGGCAACCAGGATCTGCGCCTTGCGGTAGGCCGGTTTGTTGAGCACGAAATCCGGATTTTCCGAACCGTCGTCATTGTAGCGCATTTCGGCGAACAGGCCGGTGCCAAGTCCGGTGCGCTTGATCGTCTTCAGATAATCCTTGGGGATGATCATGTCGGTGTCGACATTGACGATCGGCATCGGAGCGGCGACGCCGGTGAGCTTGGTGAATTTTTCCATGGCTTTTGCCCGTGTTTTCGTTGCGGGAGGATTTGCTGAGGCACGGTTTACACAAAGCCGGCGGCAAATAAAAGGCAACTGTTTGTGCGCGGTGGCACAAGCCAGCCCGATGGTGCAGTCTGGCGACCATGGCAGAAAACTCACACGTCCTCTATGCACGCGAAGCCGCGCTCGACATCGACGAATTCCGCCGCGTTCTGATCGAATCCGGCCTCGGCGAGACACGTCCCGTCGATGACGACGTCAGGCTACAGGCAATGCTGTCGGGCGCCAATCTGGTGCTGACCGCACGCCTCGACGTCGAAGGCAGGCCACTGATCGGCATTATCAGGGCGATGACCGACTTTTCCTGGGTCTGCTACATCTCCGAACTCGCCGTTTCCCAATCGGCGCAGGGGCTCGGCATCGGCAAGGGCCTGATGGACGAGGCCCGCCGGCAACTCGGTCCGTCCGTCGCCATCAGCCTGATCTCCATGCCCAACGCCGTCGGCTTCTACGAACGCATCGGCATGAAGCACATGGCCGACGCCTTCTGGTTCTCCCGCAAGGGCTGACCTTCCTCAGAAAGCCGTGACATTCCTGACGACCTTGGTCGCTTGACATGCAACCATTTGGTTGCATATTAAAGCCATGAGCATGGATGCCGTCTTTCGCGCCTTGGCCGACCCGACCCGCCGGCAGTTGCTGGACAGCCTCCATGCCAGGAACGGGCAGACGCTGAACGCGCTGTGTGAACAGATGGATATGACGCGCCAGGCGGTGACCAAGCATTTGGCGATCCTGGAGGAGGCCAACCTCGTTAGCACCGTCCGCAAGGGGCGCGAGAAGGAGCACTACCTCAACCCCGTCCCCATCAACGAGATCGCCGACCGCTGGATCGGCAAATTCGAGCGGGGGCGGCTGACCGCTCTCGGCGACTTGAAGAAACGCCTCGAAAGGGAAGACTGATGAGCAACAAGTTCGTCTACGTGACCTACATCCGCACCACGCCCGAAGAACTCTGGGAAGCGCTGACCGAGCCGGAGTTCCACCAGCAATATTTCCTCGGCGCCCAGATGCAGAGCGAGTGGAGAAAGGGTTCGGCCTGGAAGATCGTCTACCCCGACGGCCGCGTCACCGACAGCGGCGAGATCCTCGAGATCGATCCACCCAGGCGCATCGTCATCAAGTGGCGCAATGAGTTCATGCCGGAAGTGAAGGCCGACGGCTACACCACCTGCACCTTCGTCATTGAGCAGGAGCGCGACATGATGAAGCTCGCCGTCACTCATGAGGCCGACGGTCCGCATAAGCTGCTGGAACATATCGGCAATGGCTGGCCACTGGTGTTGTCGAGTCTCAAGAGCCTGCTCGAAACCGGCAAGGGCCTCTCGCGCCCGGCATCAAAGGGGTGAACGGCCTCGTTTCGGTAACGAAACAATCTAGTCAGGAGAAACCCTATGATGCATGTCCCTATCGTGCACAGCATGACCAATGGCGAGACCGTCATGGCATCAGCCGATATCGGCGCGCCTGCGGAGCGTGTCTTCCGTGCCCTGGTCACGAACGAGGTCGAGCGCTGGTGGGGGTCTGCCGACACCTACAGGATGGTGGACTGGTCATGCGATCTTCGCGTCGGCGGCCGCTGGGCGGTTTCTGTCAGAACGGCCGACGGCAGGGAGCTTCCAGCGAGCGGCGAGTTCCTCGACATCGAGGCACCGCGCAGGGTCGTACAGACGCGAGCCTATGAATGGGACCATCCAACACTTGGCCGACGGCAAACGACGATTGCCTGGCTGCTGGAGCCGACCGCCACCGGCACGCGCCTCACCATCTGCCATGGCGGCTTTGGCGGGCTGAGTGAAGCGGCCACCGAGCATGCCGAGGGTTGGGGACGGGTGCTGAGCTGGCTGCAGGCCTATGTCGACGCTGAAAGACCGGCAGCTGCTTAGGGACGCGTCTTCCTTCTCCCCAGGGGAGAAGGAAACGCCGGCGTCAAATCACATTCAATTCCCGAAACGCCCGTCCTTCCGCGACACGGCCATAGCCAAACGCCGAGCAGTCCACCGTGCGATAGCCGCCATGCACGATCAGCTCGGCCAGCGCCTTGCCGACCGCCGGCGCCTGCTGCAGGCCGTGGCCGGAGAATCCGTTGGCGAAGATGAAATTCCCAACCTGCGGATGCGGGCCGATCACCGCGTTCTGATCCAACGTGTTGTAATCGTAGTGGCCGGCCCAGGCGCGGGTCGGCTTGATCGCCTCAAAAGCCGGAATGCGGGTCGCCAGCACCGGCCAGATCACCTCTTCGAACAGCGGCCAGTCGACCGCGAAATCCCCGGGGGCGGCCGGACCGTCGCCCTCTTCCGGCTCGGCGCCGCCGGTGAGGTAGACCGAGCCTTCCGGGCGCACATAGATGCCGGAGGGATCGACCAGCAGCGGCATGTCGGCATATTTCTCGCGCGCCTCGAAAACGAAGACGTTGCGCTTGCGCGGCTCGACCGGCAGCGCCAGCCCGGCCATGGCGGCGACCTTGCCGGCATTCGGCCCGGCGGCGTTGATCACGGTGCCGGCTTCCAGCACCTCGCCATTGTCGAGGCGGACGCTGGTGACACGGTCGCCTTGCCGCTCGATGCCGGTGACATCGGCGGTGATGAAATCGACTTTCTTCTGCCGCAGCGCCTTGCGGAACAGCATCAGCATCGCATGCGCGTCGAACCAGCCCTCGCCGCTGCGGCCATAGGCGCCGGCGGTGATGCCCTCGGCCGACAGCCACGGGAAGCGGCGCACCAGCTGCTCCGCGTCCTCGAGCACGATGGCGGCGCCCTCGGCCATCTGCGCCTCGTGATTGCTCTTGAGGATCGGCAAGCCCTTCTCCCCGGCCAGG
>NZ_RZRQ01000150.1:0-14255 GCF_003997785.1 Mesorhizobium sp. M7D.F.Ca.US.004.01.2.1
AGCCGGAACCCGCTGAATACGTCAAGATCTGCGACGTCTACGGCGCTGGCTACTTCTACATCCCCGGCACCGAAACCTGCCTGCGCATCGGCGGCTATGTCCGTTATGACATCGGCGTGGGCGATGCGGCTTCTTTCGACGGCGTCAACAACGTTCCGGATCACCTGGACGGCCCGGTTGATCGCAACGACACTTATTCCAAGAATGCCCGCTTCACGCTGAAGACCTGGACCGGCCAGGAAACCGAACTCGGCACCTTGAAGACCTACACCGAAACCCGCTTCAACTTCGGCAACAGCGGCGGTGACTATGCCAGCGACACGGCAACCGCCGACTACAACCCAAATGGCTGGCAGGCTGGCAACAAGGCGGTTTCACTGAACTTCGCCTGGATCCAGCTTGGTGGTCTCCGCGTCGGTAAGGACGAATCGGCCTTCGATACGTTCATCGGCTACGCCGGCAACGTGATCCAGGATACGCTGGTTCCCTACGGTTCGTTCGACACGAACGTCATTCAGTACTACTTCGACGCCGGCAACGGCTTCTCGGCCGTGGTCTCGCTCGAAGAAGGCGCTGGCGCCGACACGATCGACAGCTACGTTCCGCATGTCGTCGGCGGTGTGAAGTACACACAGGGCTGGGGCGCGATCACTGGCGTCATCGCCTATGACAGCAACTATGAAGAAGTGGCCGGCAAGGTTCGTTTGGACGTGAATGCCACCAACGAACTGTCGCTCTTCATCATGGGCGGCTACGGTTCGGACAGCAATGCCGACAACAACTTCTACAAGCTGTGGGATGGCAACTGGGCGATCTGGGGCGGCGGCAGCTACAAGTTCAACGAGAAGACCTCGTTCAACGCCCAGGTTTCGTATGACGAAGGCAAGAAGCTCGGCATCGCCGCGAACATTGCCTACGACATCGTCCCCGGCTTCACGATCACCGGCGAAGTTGACTACATCAACGCCGCTGACAGTGACTATCACGCCAGCTTCGACGGCATCGGCGGTATCCTCCGCTTCCAGCGCTCGTTCTAAGGGCTGGTTCTACACAGTTAAAATCCAGCCCGGGCGCACAAACGCCCGGGCTGTTTTTGTTTCGTGACTGGTCAACGCAAACGAAGGAAGAGGGGGAATCGGTAGCTGAATAGGGTCCGTGGGTGATTTCGTGGGATCCGCTGATGGCGGATGAGATCACAATCGCGTGATTCAAATCTCTTGAAAGGACGCTTCCAAGCGGATAGGGCTGATCTATCCACTCGGGGTGTGGCAAACGATGACGAACGAAGCGATTCAAGAGGGTGAGCCCTCTGATCATTTTTCGATGTTTTCTTCTCAGAATTCGACGATACGATACAGTTACAACAAGATTAGAGAAGTAAAGTCGCATAGGGTCGGAGAGCTTTTTTTAGCATACCGGGACATATTGTGGGATGATGGGCGGCATAAATACAATGTCAGCTCTTTCATCGGCGAGATAGATGAGCTTCTCCTTGGGGAGCGATTCAGCGCCTTTGACCAGAGTACCCTGGACAACCTTATCGGCACCTTGCGCCAGCGCGGCAACAGCAACGCAACCATCAATCGAAAGATGGCTGCCCTCAGCAAACTGCTGCGCAAGGCTCACAAGATGGGGGATATCCACAGCCTGCCCGAGTTCCGCCGCCAGAAGGAGCGGGCGGGACGGATTCGTTTCCTCGAGAGGGACGAAGAGGCCAGGCTGTTCGCCGCCATCAAGAGCCGCAGCGAGGATGCCTACAGGCTTTCCGTTTTCCTGGTCGATAGCGGATGCCGTCTCGGTGAGGCGCTTGGGCTGATCTGGAACGACATCCAGGAGCATCGCGTCAGTTTCTGGATCACCAAATCCGGCCGCAGCCGCACCATTCCGATGACCGAGCGGGTCAAGGAGGTCATCAAGCTGCCTCCGCAAGAGGGCCGTCGGCCCAAGGGACCGTTCACCAAGCTCAGCCAGGCACAGTTCCGTGCCATCTGGAACGACGCAAAGGCCGAAGTCGGTCTCGGCGCCGACGACCAGGTGGTGCCGCACATATTGCGCCACACCTGCGCCTCGCGACTTGTCCAGGGCGGCATCGACATCAGGCGCGTGCAGATGTGGCTCGGTCACCAGACACTGTCGATGACCATGCGCTATGCACATCTGGCCACGAACGATCTCGATGGCTGTGTCATCGTGCTGGAAACGCCTCGATCGGCTCAACCGACCGGCAAATGCGCTGAAGGCTCCATGTTTTCTTCACCCGTGACCACGCCTTCGTCGCCGAAGGCAGGGCGGAAACAGAGGGATGAAACGGCTGCGCCGAAGGAATCGCCGAAAGCGCCTCGGAAAAATTCAAAAGCCAAGTAGGCTGACGAGCCCAGCCTTATACTATTGTAATTATCCCAGGACCTTGTTTGGTCTTGGGGGTTACTTCTGGCTGTTCTGCTGCTCGGCCCGATCAAGAAAAGCTGCAATGTCATTGGGCAGGCTGCCGGTCTCGAGAAATGGCGCGTGGCCCTGACCCGCAACGGTGATCGCTTCCATCATAGAATGGCGTTCTCTCATTTGTTGCAGCGTGTCTATGGACAGCAATCTCGAATTGGCACCACGTATGGCGAGCAGAGGAATCGCGGCCAACGCCTCGAATTGCGGCCATAGATCAGGCAGCGGCTGCGTTAGGTCGAGACTGGCAACGGTGTCGACCAGCTTCGGGTCGAAATCCGGCACCAAGCCACCGTCCGCTTCACGATAGAGAGCCCATACCATTCGATCCCAATTCGCGCCGGCAAGGGCGGGAAAGTCCTTGCCATGCACGCTGCGCTGGGCGGCAGTTGCCTGTGCGCGGGTTTTCGGTGCCGGGTTGCGCTCGAGATAGGACTGGATATGGGTAAGCCCAGCCGCCTCGATCAATGGGCCGATGTCGTTGAAAACAATGGCTTTCAGGACAGCCGGCCGCATCATGCCGAGCACATGGATGATCAGCCCGCCGCGCGAGGTGCCGATGAAGGCTGCTTCCTCGATGTTCAGCGCCGCCAGCCCGGCAAGGATGTCGCCGGCCTCGACGCCGACATTGTAGTTTTTGACCTCGGGATCATACGCCGACCGCCCGCGCCCGCGATAATCGAACGCAACCACCTTGCGCGGAGTTGCAGATCGCGCCGAAAGGTCGAGCGCCAGCTCGTGAAAATCCTTGGCATTGCGAGTCAAGCCTGCCAGGCAGACGACCGGCCAAGGGCCGGTATTTGTTTCACCATAGACGCGTGCATGGAGCTGGAGCCCGTCCGCTGAGGTATAGAAAAAGTCGGAAAAGCCTTCGTGGTTTGGCATGCGGACTCCTCCGTCGTGTAGATCGTCTGCGACTGCTACAGGCAGGGACAAGGACGGTCAAATTGAAGGACGTGGGCGCGGGAAATTTTGAAATTTGGCGGGACAGAGGGGATGTGAAGGGACTCGATTCAAAGATGTCGAGCGCTGTGCAAATACCGCAACAAGAAGGCGGCCCCACCTATCGAGCCGTCAACTCCGCCCGTTCACCAGATCGCCAACTATGTCGTATTTGCCCGAAATACGCATCTTGTAGACTTCGTAATTCTCCATCACACGCTGAACGTAACTTCTTGTTTCCGTGTAGGGAATCCGCTCGATCCAGTCGACGACAGCATCGATGTCCTTGCCGCGCGGATCGCCATATCTGGCCACCCACTGGCTGGCACGGTTGGGGCCGGCATTGTAGCCGGCGAAGGTCAGCACATAGGAGCCGTTGAAGCGATCGAGCTGTTCGCCGAGGAAGGCCGAACCAAGCGTCGCGTTGTAGCCGGCGTCGGTGGTCAGTCGTGTCTGTGAAAACTGCAATCCGGCTTTCTTCGCCAATTGCTTGGCGGTTCCCGGCATCAGCTGCAGCAGGCCGCGCGCGCCAGCGCTGGACACGGCACCGATGTTGAATTCGCTCTCCTGGCGGGCGATCGCATAGGCCAGCGCCTTGCCTGAACCGGAAATGTTGGCCGAATCGGGAATGACGCCGAGCGGATGCGACAACGCGCCGACATCGATGCCACGCGCGCCGGCGATCTTGCCGACTTTCAGCGCCATGAAATGGTTGCCTTGCTTTTCCGCAAGGACAGCGAGCAGCGCGAGTTCCCCCGGGCTGGTCAACTGCCCGGCAAGGTCGCGATAGAGCGTCTCTGCATAGCGGTCGTAGCCCGCTTCCTGCAGCCGCTTGATGGCGCTGACGGCCTCGCGGCCAGCAAAATTCTGCCGGTCGGCTGCACTTGGCTGCGGATAGACAATGTTCAGCGCCTGCCGGCCGACGCGTTCGGCGGCAAGCTGGCCGTAAAATGTCGTGCCATAGGCTGCGGCGCGTGCAAAATAGTCCTTGGCGCTGCCCGGGCCACCGACTTCCGCGGCACGGCCGAGCCAGTAATAGGCACGCGACAGCGTCATCGGGCCTTGGGCAAGTTCGGCGATGCGCGCGAAATGCGTTGCGGCAAGCTTGGGGTCGTTCAGGCCACGCAACGCGTACCAACCGGCGTGGAATTCAGCATCCGCAGCATTGGTGGCACTTTCGGCGGCGTGTGTGGCGACGATCCGGTAGGCCGTTTTCATGTCGCCTTGGTCGACCAGTTCGCGCGACAACACCCGGCGCTCGACCCACCAGGCATCCGGATCGACCAGAGCGTCGCGATCGGCCGGTGCCTGCATCACAATGGCTGCGGCGCCGGCAAAATCCTCTTGCTTGCGCAGATATTCGGCCTGCGCGAAGAAATAGCCGGCCGAAAATTGTGCCGCCGGCACTGCCTTCAGCAGTTTGGCGGCATTCTTGTCGCCTTTGTCCGCCGCCGCCCAGGCATCGGCGAGCTGCTGGGCACCGGCAAGGCCGGCGACGCGCAGCGCGGAATTCGCGCGGTCGGCATAGAACATGCGCTCCATGCGAAAACGGTGGTCGGCAGCCGGGATCAGGCCGCCGAATTCCTTGATCAGCGCCGTCTCGTCCTTGGCCTCCAGGATAGCGGTGCGCCAGAATGGCGACAGCACCGAGCGCGCCGCTTTGGTATTGCCAGACGCCCCATAGGCGCGGGCAAGAACCATCACGCCTTCGAATGTCTGCGGCTGGCTGCCATCGAACGCCCTGACAACGATGTCGGGAGCAGGGTTTTCGCGATAGAGCGCGCGCTCGCTGTTCTTGCGCAGTGCGACGGTGCCCGGCCAGTTGGGCAGCATCTTTGCCGCGGCGGCGATATCGCCGCTCGGAACCTTGTCGCCGCCATAAAGCGCGGTCGCCCAGGCAAGGATGTGCTGGTCGAGCGATTGAGCGGGAAGGGCATCGCGCACGGCACGGGCGCCGGGAATGTCGCCGGCCGCCAGAGCATCCAGCCCGCTCTTCAAGAGAGCGACGCTCTGCGAGGGCGCCGGTTGCGCCTTGTCCTGCAGGTTGGGGATTGGGATGATCGAGCCTGGCATCGGGATGGCCGAAGTGACCTGCACATCGACGCTGCCGCCCGTCGCCATGCCCGGCATCAGCGCGAGCGTGGCGCCAAGCAGCGCGAAAAGGTGAGGCCGACTGCCCGGCATGATCTTAAGTCTTTCCTTGTCCTGGCATTCTACCAGCAAGCGAAGATGCCTCGAAGCCTAAACTTAGGTCGTGAAGAGCCCGTAAACAAAGAGTTAGCGAGGCCGTTCGAATTGCGCTTGCTGGCACCATGGCAATGCTTGCCGCGCAACCATGTCGAGACTATGGTGCGCCGCTTCGCTTTCGGCTAGAAGGCGCGCACCGCAAATACCAGAAGTCCCAAGGAGTTGGACGATATGCTGAGAGGCTCGCTTACTGCGCTCGTGACACCGTTCGAAAAGAGCGGGCGTTTCGACGAGAAAGCCTTTCGCGCGTTCGTCGAATGGCAACTCGCGGAGGGCACGACAGGACTGGTTCCCGTGGGCACGACCGGCGAGTCGCCGACGCTGTCGCATGACGAGCACCGCCAGGTCGTTAAGGTGTGCATCGAGGTTGCCAGGGGCCGCGTTCCGGTCGTTGCCGGCGCCGGTTCCAACAACACCGAGGAAGCCGTCGGGCTCGTGCAATATGCCGAGAAGGCCGGCGCCGATGCCGCCCTGGTCGTCACGCCCTACTACAACAGGCCGACACAACGCGGCCTATACGAGCACTTTGCGGCTGTCGCCAAGGCGACCAAGCTGCCGATCATCATCTACAACATTCCGCCGCGCTCGGTGATCGACATGATGCCGGAGACGATGGGCCGGCTCGCGCACGACTTCAAGAACATCGTCGGCGTCAAGGATGCCACCGGCAAGGTCGAACGGGTCTCCGAGCAGCGCGCCACGTGCGGCAAGGATTTCATCCAGCTTTCGGGCGAGGATGCCTCGGCGCTTGGCTTCAACGCGCATGGCGGCGTCGGCTGCATTTCGGTGACGTCGAACGTCGCGCCGCGGCTCTGCGCTGAATTTCAGGAGGCGACGCTGTCCGGCGACAGCGCCAAGGCGCTGGACTTGCAGGATCGCCTGCTGCCGCTGCACAAGGCGATCTTCCTGGAGCCTGGTGTTTCCGGGGCCAAATACGCGTTGTCGAAGCTGGGCAAGGTCGAGAACGTGCTGCGTTCGCCGCTTGTCACGGTCGAGGATGTGACCGCGGCAAAGATTGATGCGGCCATGAAGCACGCCGGCTTGATCAATTAGCGAGCCCGTTTGGAAACTCTACTCCTGCGGCCATCTGAAGGCGTTTTCTGCGTTTCCGGTGCACGTGTACTATATGTACGCTCCGCTCCGGGTCTCAAAAACACCATCATCTGACTCGCAGGAGCGAGTTTCGAAACGGACTTTATTATGAACCAGGTCAGAAAAGCCGACCCCAACAACAAGACCGTTTCGGAAAACCGCAAGGCGCGGTTTTCCTACGAGGTGCTCGACACGGTCGAGGCCGGTCTGGTGCTGACCGGCACCGAGGTCAAGTCGCTGCGCCAGGGCCAGGCCAACATCCAGGACAGCTACGCCTCGGTCGAAGGCGGCGAGATCTGGCTGATCAACTCCTATCTGCCGGAATATCTGCAGGCCAACCGCTTCAACCACGAGCCACGGCGTCGCCGCAAGCTGCTGCTCAACAAGCGCGAAATGGCGAAACTGTCGCAGAGCGTCGACCGCGAAGGCATGACGCTGGTGCCGCTGAAGATTTATTTCAACGACCAGGGCCGCGCCAAGCTGCTGCTCGCCGTCGGCCGCGGCAAGAAGCTGCACGACAAGCGCGAATCCGAGAAGCAGCGCGACTGGTCGCGAGAGAAGGGTCGGCTCTTAAAAGAGCGTGGGTGAGGAGCGGTTCGCGAAGCGGATGAAAAGCCAACGATTTGGCTTTTCGAGCGACGAACGGTGAAGGGCCGGTCCGCCTTCGGGCGGATCAAAAGGTCCTGAGGACCTTTTGAAGGGACTGAACGCCCGAAGGGCAGGGAGCCACAGCGAAGGGCCGGGAAGCCGAAGAGGATAGTCTTGAAGAACCGGATTGTCCTCTTTGGTTTGGCCAGCCTGGTCTTGCTATGTTTCGTCGCAGCAGGCGGCTATCTCTATTTCAGGGCGTTCTCACCGGACCGCGATAAATATCCGGTCAGGGGCATCGATGTCTCCCATCATCAGGGCCAGATCGACTGGCGGCGTGTTGCCGCCGACGATGTCGCCTTTGCCGTCATCAAGGCGACCGAAGGCGGCGATCATGTCGACGATGCCTTTGCGAGGAATCTGGAGGAGGCCCGCGCCGCTGGTCTCGCCGTTGGCGCCTACCACTTCTTCACCTTCTGCCGGCCTGGCGCCGACCAGGCGAAGAATTTCATCTCGGTTGTGCCGCACGATCAGCCGCTGCTGCCGCCGGTCGTCGACATCGAATTCGGCGGTAACTGCCCGCAACGGCCGACGCCCGAGCAACTGAGCGCCGAACTGGCCGCATTCCTTGCTCCAGTCGAGGCGGCGTTCGGCAAGCCCGCGATTGTCTATCTGACCGATGAGGCAGCGCAGACCTATGCCGGACGCATCGCTGCCCGTCCGCTCTGGCTTCGCTCATTGCTCCTGGAGCCGGATCGCGACGACTGGATCTACTGGCAATACCACAACAGGGGGCGCGTCGACGGCATCAATGGCGATGTCGACCTGAATGTGCTGCAGGGTGGGCCGGCCGTGCTGGCTGCGCTGTCTGCGGCGGGATTGCTCACTCCCGAGGCTCCATTATCCCCCTGAACCCGGTGAAGTTATTCATGCCGCTGCTTGGGGAACCTCCGGCGCGAGCGTGACATTGGCATCGCCCCAGATTTTCAGGGCGGTGATCACTGGCTCCAGGCTTCTGCCGCGCGGTGTCAGGCTGTATTCCACCTTCGGCGGTACCTGTGCATAGACCTTGCGGGCAATCAGCCCGTCCGTCTCCAACTCGCGCAACTGGTTGGTCAGCATGCGCTGCGTGCAGTTCGGAATGCGTCGGCGGATCTCGTTGAAGCGCATCGTGCCCTCGAACAGATGGTAGAGCACGACGCCTTTCCACTTTCCGTCGATATAGCGCAGCGTTCCCTCCACGGTGCAGCCGGGGCTGCAATCAAATCGCTCATGGCGAACGCGTGGCATGACGGTATCCTTTTCGACACTATGTGCTTTATATGTGCATTCTTGCGGATGAAGATCGTAGACGGCATCTCTATCCTACACAACATGGAGAAGAAGATGCGCGCCGTCGGCTATCAAATCCCAGCCCCCATCACCGATGAGACCTCTCTTGTCGATATCGACCTGCCCAAGCCAGTGCCGAAAGGCCGTCAACTGCTGGTCGAGGTGAAGGCGATCTCGGTCAACCCGGTCGATACAAAGGTGCGACGTAGCGCCAGACCCGAAGCCGGAACGTGGCGGGTGCTCGGCTGGGACGCCGCCGGCCGGGTCGTTGCGACCGGTCCGGACGCCAGCCTGTTCAAACCGGGTGACGATGTCTTTTATTCCGGCGCGCTGGCGCCGCAAGGCACCAATGCCGAGTTCCATCTTGTCGATGAGCGCCTTGTCGGCCGCAAGCCCGGCTCGCTCGGCTATGCGCAGGCGGCGGCGCTGCCGCTGACGGCGGTTACAGCCTTCGAGGCGCTGTTCGACCGCCTCGATGTCAAGAAGCCTGTTGCGGGCGTCGCAAACGCCATCCTGATCGTCGGCGGCGCCGGTGGCGTTGGCTCGATCGCGGTGCAGCTTGCGCGCCAACTGACCGGTCTGACGGTGATCGCCACCGCGTCAAGGCCCGAGACGCGCGATTGGGTCCTTGGGCTTGGCGCCCATCATGTCGTCGACCATTCGAGGCCGCTCGCTGCTGAAGTGGCCGCCCTCGGCATCGGCGCACCGGCCTTTGTGTTCTCGACAACCAACACCGACCGGCATTTGGCCGAGATTGCCGAATTGATCGCGCCACAGGGCCGGTTCGGCTTGATCGACGATCCCCAGACACTCGACATCAATCCGTTCAAGCGCAAGAGCGTTTCGGTCCATTGGGAACTGATGTTCACCCGCTCACTGTTCGAGACGCAGGACATGGCCGCACAAGGTGAGCATCTGAACGAACTGTCCCGGCTTGTCGACGCAGGCACCATCCGCACCACACTGGGCGAGACCTTCGGTCCTATCAATGCCGCCAATCTGAAGCGCGCCCATGCGCTGATCGAGACCGGCAAGGCCAAGGGCAAGATCGTGCTGGAGGGTTTCTGACTGAGGTCGAATCTAGCCTTGCAGAAACGCCGCGATCTTACTGAAAACGCTGACGAACATCGCTTCGGTCAGCACGCCGGTGTTGGTGTTGTAGCGCGAGCAGTGATAGCTCGAAAACAGCGTGATGCCGCCGGCCGGTAGCTGTCCGCCATGCTTGAACGGGTAGGCAGCGACGCGCCCGCCGAGTGCCCGCACGGTCGACTGATGCGCGATCGATCCCAGCGCCAGCACGGTGCGCAGGTTGGGGAACCGGGCGATCGTCGGCACCAGGAATGTCCGGCAGGTGGCAATCTCGGCGCCCACCGGTTTGTTCTCCGGCGGCACGCAGCGCACCGCATTGGTGATCGCCGTGCCGACAAGCTCCAATCCGTCATCTGGCCGCGCCTTGAATTCACCGCGCGCAAAACCGTGCGAAATCAGCGTCGAGTAGAGCAGGTCGCCGGCATAGTCGCCGGTGAAAGGACGGCCGGTGCGGTTGGCGCCGCGCAGGCCGGGCGCCAGCCCGACGATCAGAAGCCGGACGGCATCGTCGCCTTCCGGCGGAAGGAAAGTCGGCACCGGAGCGTTGAACCAGGATGGCTCGCGCTGCCGCCACTCGGCGATGAAATCGTGGAGCCGCGGGCAGAGCGGGCAGTCGCGGCTGGGTTCGGAGGCGGAAAGGGCGGTCAAGGCAACCGGCCTCAGTAGTCGTCCTCGTCGACTTCAGCTGGCTCGGGGCGGCGCACCGGCCGCTCGGACGGATCGCGGCCGACCTCGTTCTTCAATGTCGTCAGGTCGATGAAATGGTCAGCTTGACGGCGCAGATCGTCGGAGATCATCGGCGGCTGGGAAGCCATAGTCGAGACGATCGACACCTTGCGGCCGCGCCGCTGCAGTGCCTCGACCAGCGTGCGGAAATCGCCGTCGCCGGAAAAGATGACGTAGTGGTCGACGACATCGGCGAGTTCCAGCGCATCGACCGTGAGCTCGATGTCCATATTGCCCTTGATCTTGCGGCGGCCGGTCGAGTCGGTGAATTCCTTGGCCGGCTTGGTGACCACCTTGAAGCCGTTGTAGTCGAGCCAGTCGATCAGCGGACGGATCGAGGAGTATTCCTGATCCTCGACCAGTGCCGTGTAGTAATAGGCGCGCAGCAGATAGCCACGCTTCTGGAAGCTCGACAGAAGCTTGCGATAGTCGATGTCGAAGCCGAGCGCACGCGACGTCGCATAAAGATTGGCGCCGTCGATGAATAGGGCGATTTTTTCACGAGGGTCGAACATGGAAAATATTCCTTCTCGAAATAAACGGCCGTCTAAACGAAATGCGATAGCGACGTTCGGTCAGGCTCATAATAAACCGGCCGACCTCTACGCCATCCGAGATAGCGCCAGTTTCGCGGCAATCCAAGGGCGTGTTGCCGCACTGCAAGCAATTGTGATCGGGACACCGAACGCATAAGTAAAGGCTGGTTTTGCCGAATCGGGCGTTCGAACGAAGGATTGGGTGCCCTGCTGCCCGGCCATTGCCATGATGCTTGTATTTTGGCGGCGTTCGGGTTATGGACCGCGCCTGTTTTCCATCAAATCCATCGCATGAAAGGGGCATCCATGGCCCGCGTAACCGTTGAAGATTGCATCGACAAGGTCGACAACCGCTTCGAGCTGGTGCTTTTGGCCGGCCACCGCGCCCGGCAGATCAGCCAGGGCGCGCCGATCACCGTGCCGCGTGACAACGACAAGAACCCGGTCGTGGCGCTGCGCGAGATCGCCGACGAGACGCTTTCGCCCGACGACCTCAAGGAAGACCTGATCCATTCGCTGCAGAAGCACGTCGAGGTCGACGAGCCCGAGGCCGATGGCGAGGCGATTGCCGATCAGACCGGCGCCGCCGTTGCGGCCACCGACGCCGATGACGCCGAGGAGAACATCACCTTCGACCGGATGACCGAGGAAGATCTCCTGGCCGGCATCGAGGGACTGGTGCCGCCGGAAAAGAGCGACGATTACTAAGCGAGCGCTCTGGACCTGCCTGGAATACGTTTCCGGCACTTCCGTCCAGTCAGTTTCGTGGCTATCTATGAGATGCGCCGTACGCTAGTGCGGCGCATCAATCATTTCAGCACCGCGAGATCCCGCCCATGATGCGTCAGTATGAGCTTGTCGAGCGCGTCCAGCGCTACAAGCCTGACGTCAACGAGGCGCTACTCAACAAGGCCTATGTCTATGCCATGCAGAAGCATGGCCATCAGAAGCGCGCTTCCGGCGATCCCTATTTCTCACACCCGCTCGAAGTCGCCGCCATCCTCACTGAAATGCACATGGACGAGGCGACGATCGCGGTCGCCTTGCTGCACGACACCATCGAGGACACCACCGCGACGCGGGCCGAGATCGACGAGCTGTTCGGGCCCGAAATGGGCAAGCTGGTCGAGGGACTGACCAAGCTGAAGAAGCTCGACCTCGTGTCGAAGAAGGCCGAACAGGCGGAAAACCTGCGCAAGCTTCTGCTGGCGATTTCGGAAGACGTCCGCGTCCTTCTGGTCAAGCTCGCCGACCGTCTGCACAACATGCGCACCCTCGACCATATGCCGGAGGCCAAGCGCCTGCGCATCGCCGAGGAGACGATGGACATCTATGCGCCGCTAGCCGGGCGCATGGGCATGCAAGGCATGCGTGAGGAGCTGGAGGAGCTCGCCTTCCGCTACATCAATCCGGAAGCCTATCGCGCCGTCACCGCCCGGCTCGCAGAAATTTTCGAGCGCAACAAGGATGTGCTGTCCGATATCGAGAAGGCGCTATCCACGCTGTTCGAAAAGCATGAGATCAAGGCAGGTGTGAAGAGCCGCCAGAAGAAGCCGTGGTCGGTGTTCCGCAAGATGGAGGCCAAGGCGCTGTCGTTCGAGCAGCTGTCCGATATTTTCGGCTTCCGCGTCGTCGTCGACACGGTCGAGGATTGCTACCGGGCGCTTGGCGCCATCCACACCACATGGTCGATGGTGCCTGGCCGTTTCAAGGACTACATCTCGACGCCGAAGCAGAACGACTACCGGTCGATCCACACCACCATCGTCGGGCCGTCGCGCCAGCGCGTCGAACTGCAGATCCGCACCCGCGAGATGAACAAGATCGCCGAATACGGCGTCGCCGCGCATTCGATCTACAAGGACACCGGCGGCAAGACGAACGGTGCCGCCCACGCCATCTCGAAGGAGACCAACGCCTATGCCTGGCTGCGGCGCACCATCGAGCAGCTTGCCGAGGGCGACAATCCCGAGGATTTCCTCGAGAACACCAAGCTGGAGCTGTTCCAGGACCAGGTGTTCTGCTTCACCCCGAAAGGCATGCTGATTGCGCTGCCGCGCGGCGCGACACCGATCGACTTTGCCTATGCGGTGCATACCGATGTCGGCGACACCTGCGTCGGTGCCAAGGTCAACGGCCGCATCATGCCGCTGATGACGGAACTGAAGAACGGCGACGAGGTCGAGATCATCCGCTCCAAGGCGCAAGTGCCGCCGGCGGCGTGGGAATCGGTCGTCGTCACCGGCAAGGCACGCTCGGCGATCCGCCGGGCCACCAAGAACGCCATCCGCAAGCAGTATTCGGGTCTTGGCATCCGCATCCTGGAACGCGCCTTCGAGCGCGCCGGCAAGACCTTCACCAAGGAGAGCCTCAAGCAGGTGCTGCACCGGTTGGCGCGCAAGGACATCGAGGATGTGCTGGCCTCGGTCGGGCGTGGCGAGCTTGCCTCCGCCGACGTCATGAAGGCAGTATTCCCCGACTACAAGGATGAGCGCGTCACCACGGCCGCACCCAAGCCGCGCGAGGAGGGCTGGTCGAAGATCCGCAATGCCGCCGGTATGCTGTTCCAGATTCCGGGCCGTGCCGCGCGCAAGGACAAGGACCAGCCGCGCGATGGCGCCGTGCCGATCCGCGGCGTGCGCGGCGACCTGCCGGTGCGTTTCGCGCCGGAAGGAGCAGTGCCTGGTGACCGCATCGTCGGCATCGTCCAGCCGGGCACCGGCATCACCATCTATCCGATCCAGTCGCCGGCGCTGCAGGCGTTCGACGACCAGCCCGAGCGCTGGATCGACGTGCGCTGGGACATTGACGAGCGCACCAAGGAGCGCTTTCCGGCGCGCGTCTCGGTCACCGCCATCAATGCGCCGGGTTCGCTCGCCGATATCGCCCAGGTCGTTGCGTCGAACGACGCCAACATCCATACGCTGTCGATGGTGCGCACCGCGCCGGACTTCACCGAAATGCTGATCGATCTCGAAGTCTGGGATCTGAAGCACCTCAACCGGCTGCTGTCGCAGCTCAAGGACAATTCGAGCGTCAGCGATGCAAGGCGCGTGAACGGCTAGACCATGATCCCGAAAGGTGGGGACCGGTTTTCGGACAAGATCATGGTCAATCAAAAGAGGCAGACATGAACACCGATGAAGTGCTGGGCATTTTCCGCGAGGCGGGTGCTGTTCTGGAAGGGCATTTCATTTTGACCTCGGGCCTGCGCAGTCCGGTCTTCCTGCAGAAGGCACGCGTGTTCATGCATGCCGACAAGAC